>JBCCIK010000006.1:0-53325 GCA_039028255.1 Pseudomonadota bacterium
GCCATGGGACATATCGATACTGCTTTTACCGACGACGATGCGCGGGGTACGCATGCGGAGCGCGCCGAAAAGACGCTCCAGCCGGTGGTCGAAGCGCTTGCGCATTTCTCCGGCGAGGTTGTCACCCAGCAGGACTGCCAACAGTTCCTTGCCGATCCGAGCGTGTTCGAATTTCCCTGGACCGCGCCGCAGCCCTGAAAAGCCCGTTGATCGGGATAAACAACCGCAATCTCAAAACGTTCGAAACCAGTTTGGATACAACCCGGCGGTTGTCAAAACTGGTTCCCGCCGACAGGACGATCGTGTGTGAAAGCGGCCTGAACTCTGCGCAGGACCTTGCCGATATTGCCCGCTATGGTGCGCGTTGTTTCCTGATTGGGGAAAGCCTGATGCGTCAGGACGATGTTGCCGCTGCGACGCGCCATTTGCTGGCCAATCCCCTGATCCCCGGGGTGATGTGATGGCGCTGACGCATTTCGACGCGCAAGGTCAGGCGCATATGGTCGACGTCTCGGACAAGGCAGTGACGGATCGGATAGCCGTTGCCAGCGGTTACGTTAAGATGAGCCCGGAAACCTATGAAATCATTTCAGAAGGCCGGGCGAAAAAGGGCGATGTTCTTGGTGTGGCCCGCCTTGCCGGGATCATGGGGGCCAAAAAGACACCAGATCTGATCCCGTTATGCCACCCGCTGCCAGTGACCAAGGTTGCCGTGGACCTGACGCTGGCGTCTGACCTGCCGGGGGTTCGGATCGAAGCGACGGTTAAAACCTCGGGTCAGACCGGTGTCGAGATGGAAGCGCTGACGGCCGTGTCGACAGCGGCACTGACGGTCTATGACATGATCAAGGCAGTGGACAAGTCCATGCAGATCGGCGGCATCCGTGTTCTTTTGAAAGATGGCGGTAAATCAGGTCGTTACGAGGCCAAATGATTACGGTTGAAGAAGCTCGCGCGCTGCTGTTCGATCTGATCTCGCCGCTTGATTCAGAGCATGTGCCGCTGGCGCAGTCGGCAGGGCGAGTGCTGGCAGAGGATGTATCGGCACGCCGGGATCAACCACCATTTGCTGCATCCTCGATGGACGGCTATGCGGTCAAAGCGGCCGAAGTTGAACTGCACGCGATGTTCAAAGTGATTGGCGAGGCGACGGCCGGGCATCGGTTTGGCGGCCATGTCGGCGCAGGACAGGCGGTCCGTATCTTCACCGGCGCGCCAGTCCCGGACGGTGCCGATTTCATCGTGATTCAGGAAAATGTCGATGTGCGCGGCGATCTGATCACCATTTCGGACAGCCCCGGGGCCAAGTCAAATATCCGCCCTGCCGGCGTTGATTTTACCAAAGGCATGACCTTGTCCGCGCCTCGCCTGCTGCGGGCCGAGGATATCGCGCTGATGGCCGCCATGAACACTGCCCGGGTTCCCGTGACACGCAAACCTGTTGTTGCCCTGATCTCGACCGGAAATGAACTGGTGATGCCCGGCGAGCAGCCGGGACCGGATCAGATCATCGCGTCGAATACCTTTGGTCTCAAGGTGTTGTTAGAGGATTTGGGCGCTCATGTGCGTGTTCTTCCCATTGCTCAGGACACCGAAGCCTCGCTGGAAACCGCATTTGGGCTGGCACGCGGCGCGGATCTGGTCGTCACCATCGGGGGCGCGTCGGTGGGCGATTATGATCTGGTGTCGGACGTGTCACAGGCCCTTGGGATGGAGCGATCCTTCTACAAGATTCTAATGCGTCCCGGCAAACCGTTGATGGCCGGTCGTCTGGGTAACGCTGCAATGGTCGGTTTGCCGGGAAACCCCGTCAGCGCGATGGTTTGCGGGTATCTGTTCCTGGCGCCGATGATCCGGCACATGCTGGGGCTGGATCAGGTTTTAACCCCGACAAGAGAGGCACCACTTGCCGAACCGCTGGCCGCCAACGGTCCACGCGAACACTACATGCGGGCGGTCGTGGACGAAAACGGCATTCGCGCCTGCGCCGATCAGGACAGTTCGCTGTTAAGCGTTCTGGCTCAGGCAAACGCCCTGCTGATACGTCCGCCGCACGATTCCGGCAGACCGGCCGGTGAGCAAGTGTCGTACCTTCCTATCTGACCCAGCCGTAAAATCGTTGACACAAAACGTGAACATGCGTAGAACAAAACAAAACGCATAAGCGACGAGGTATGAGCGATGCTGACCAAGAAGCAATTGGATTTGCTGGAATTCATCCATAAACGTGTGCAGGCGGACGGTGTTCCACCCAGTTTTGACGAAATGAAGGCTGCGCTGGATCTGAGATCGAAATCCGGCATTCACCGTCTGATCACCGCATTGGAAGAGCGTGGCTTTATCCGGCGTCTCGCCCACCGCGCGCGCGCGATCGAAATTGTCAAACTGCCCGAAAGTCTGGGTGGCGAACCGACCACCGGGTTTAAGCCGCGCGTGATCGATGGCGACAAACCCAGCGCTCCACGCCCCGCCAATTATGAACCGGTCTCTGTTGATGCGCTGGAATTGCCCGTGATGGGGCGGATCGCAGCCGGTGTTCCCATCGAGGCGATCAGCCATGTGTCGCATCAGGTTGCCGTTCCGGGCAGCATGGTGTCAGGTCAGGAAGGTCACTATGCGCTCGAGGTGCGGGGCGACTCGATGATCGATGCCGGGATCAATGACGGCGACATCGTCGTGATCCGCGAAACCACAGTGGCAGATAACGGCGATATTGTTGTTGCACTGGTCGAAGATCAGGAAGCCACGTTGAAAAAGTTTTTCCGTCGCGGCCATGCAATTGCACTGGAAGCAGCCAATCCAGCCTATGAAACCCGCGTGTTGCCGGAAGACAAGGTCAAGGTTCAGGGCCGTTTGGTCGGTTTGATCCGCACATACTGATTCAGGTCCTGCCTTAGCGCGGGTCAGCTTCTTTTCGCGGTGACCATAGCCGGTCCCCGGTCACCTCGGCGCTGCTGATGATCTGACCGTTCGCAAAGGCCAGACTGCCGGTTTTCAGCAAACGGGGCGCGTCGAACACGCCGCAGGCCCCGTTCAGGTTCAAAGCCACCGGCGACACGATGATCTGGTGCGCATCGCATTCATTGAAATCTGACGCGGCCCGTTTGCCGGTGATGTGAACCAGCTCTTTGTCATTCAGCGATATCCGCTGTACCAGCCCTGCCCTGTCAGGCCAGCGATACGCGGCGGCGGGTTGATCGGCGCCATCGCCGTCATTCTCCAACCAGACGCCCGCGACAAAGCCGCTGCCCTTGTCCTTGCTCAGGGCGCGGCCCTGTTCGGTCATCACGCCCACCAATCCTCCCGATGCTGCGACCAGAACATCCGGACGACGCCCCGGGTCCCACAAGACAAAGACCGCAAGCACCGGCGCAAGGCCGACCCAGCGCAACCGACCTTGCCACAAGGCCATCCAAACGGCCCCCAGTGCTAAGATGGGCAGTACAAACCAGGGCGGGCTGACTACGAATCCTTGCGCGCCTTGCAGCCCGGACACCCAGGTCGAAACAGTCAGGATCCAGCGCAACCCAAAACCCATAAAGTGCAGGGCCAGCGCCTCCAGCCCAAATGGCGTCAAGATCGCGGCCAGTACGGCCGACGGAACCACCACCAGGCCCATGACCGGCACGCTCAGTACATTTGCCAGCAGGCCATAATGCGACATCGTGTTGAAATGCGCCGCGCCAATGGGGGCCGTCGCCAGCCCGGCAATTGCCGACGACATCAGCACGCCCAGCACGGGTTTCAGCCACGCCGGGCCCGGCAAAGGCCCCCAGTCCCGCAACCCGCCAAAGACCGCGACCAGGGCGGTTGTCGCCGCAAAGGACATTTGGAAACCGGGGCTGAGCAGGGATTCAGGGCGCAGGATCAGAACGATCAGGGCCGCAACGGCAACGGCACGTAGCGAGATGGCGCGCCGGTCGATCAGCAACGCGCCAAACATGACACTGACCATGACAAACGCGCGTTCGGTCGCGACATTGCCACCGGACAACATCAGGTAGATGACGGCTGCAACCAGCGCCAGACCAGCCGCCACTTTGCGGACCGGCATGCGTAACGAGACCGGCGGCATCAGCGACAGACCAATCCGGCAGACCACGAACACAAATCCGGTCAGCAGTCCCATGTGCAGGCCCGAAATCGCCAGCAGATGTGCCAGATTGGACGCGCGCAACGCGGTCAGGGTCGCCTGCCCCATCCCGCTGCGGTCGCCGGTTGTGACCGCTGCGGCAAACCCTCCGACCTCTCCTGGCAGGATGGTCCGCACATGCTGCGAGATTGCCATGCGAACGGCCGTTATGCGAACCCCTGACATCCCGTCAGCCGGGGGCGCGCTTGTCAGAACGGGTACGCGGGTATACCCCACCGCGCCCAAACCTTGAAACCAGGCATGGCGCCGAAAATCGAAGCCGCCCGGTTCGACCGGCCCTTGTGGCGGTGAAAGATGCGCGGTGGTCATGATGCGCTGGCCGGGGCTGACCGGACCGATTTGGGAATGGATCGAAAGACGGATGCGCTGCGGTGTGCGGCCTGCGGGTACATCCCCTACACGTACCCGATCCAGCGTCAGCCGCAGCGCATCCGAGGCAGACCGGTCCAAGGCGACGACCCTCCCCTCGACAGGGCCGTAATACCGCCAGGACAGAACCGGCTCTGCCACCATGTGGGCGCGCGCACCGGCCAAAACGAAACCGGCTGCGATCAACGCCCCCCCGATAGCCAACGAACCCGGGCCGTGCGGCAGCACACGATGTATTCCGACCAGCGCCCCGGCCATCCCTGCAAGGCCGGCATATAGTGGCCAGTCCGGTTCGAACCGAATACCGAAATACAGACCGATACCAATGGCCAGACAGATCGGAGACCACGGAAACAGGAACCCTGTCTGGTTCAGCAGCGCGGTCTGGACCCGTGCAAGAACACGCATGGTTGCCCCCGTCCTTCGGGCTCGTTAGACAGGCGCGAAACTAACCCCATCGCGGTTACCAAAAGGTTAATCAACACAATGTCCGACCAGGTCGTCACCCGTTTTGCCCCGTCGCCAACCGGTTTTCTGCATATCGGGGGCGCGCGCACCGCGTTGTTCAACTGGCTTTACGCCCGGGGTCGCGGCGGCCGGTTCCTGCTGCGGATCGAAGACACCGACCGGGACAGATCCACGCCCGAAGCCACAGCCGCGATCTTGCAGGGCATGGCGTGGTTGGGCCTGGATCACGACGGCGATGTGATTTCCCAGTTTGACGGGGCCGACCGCCATGCAGAAGTGGCGCGCAGCCTGCTGACCAGTGGCAAAGCATACAAATGCTTCGCAACGCAGGAGGACATCGCTGCCTTTCGCGAACAGGCCCGTGCCGAAGGGGTATCCACCCTGTACCGAAGCCCCTGGCGGGATGCTGATCCGTCGACGCACCCGGATGCGCCATATGTGATCCGCATCAAGGCACCGCAGGACGGGTCAACCGTGATTCACGATCAGGTTCAGGGCGATGTGAGTATCCGGAATGACCAGTTGGATGACATGATCTTGCTGCGATCGGATGGCACACCGGTCTATATGCTGGCCGTTGTTGTCGATGACCACGACATGGGCGTCACCCATGTGATCCGCGGTGACGACCACCTCAACAACGCCGCGCGGCAGATGATGATCTATCAGGCGATGGGCTGGGACGTTCCGGTATGGGCTCACATTCCGCTGATTCACGGACCTGACGGCAAGAAATTGTCAAAGCGTCACGGCGCTTTGGGCGCGCAGGAATATCAGGCGATGGGCTATCCTGCGGCCGGAATGCGCAATTACCTTGCGCGGCTGGGCTGGAGCCATGGCGATGATGAGTTTTTCACCGATGCTCAGGCCAAAGACTGGTTCGATCTGGACGGAATCGGCAAAAGTCCGGCACGTTTCGATCTGAAAAAGCTGGAAAACCTGTGCGGTCAGCATATCGCGATATCCGAGGACGCTGCACTGCGGCATGAAATCGAAGATTACCTGGCCGCGGCTGATTTGCCATCTTTGGATCAAACACAATCGGGTGATCTGCAACGCGCAATGTATTGTCTGAAGGATCGGGCGCGTACGTTCCCGGAACTGCTTGAAAAGGCGCATTTTGCACTAACGCAGCGCCCGATCGAACCCGATGAGAAAGCCGCCAAGGCGCTGGCGTCTGTATCCGACGGTATACTGGAAGAATTGACGCCGCATCTGCAAAATGCTAGCTGGACCCGGAGCGAGTTGGAGGAAGCCCTGAATTCCTTTGCCGAGACAAAGGGGATCAAGTTCGGCAAGCTGGCGGGTCCGCTTCGGGCTGTACTGGCAGGTCGATCGGTCACGCCTTCGGTATTCGACATGATGCTTGTGCTTGGTCGGGACGAAACCCTGGCCAGGCTGTCTGACGCAGCGAATTGAACCCTGGCTTCATAGACGGGTAACGCTGCTCCGCTAACACCCGGACTGCGCGTCTGCGCGCAGCCGTTGCCCGCAAGGTCGGACAGCGATCCGATCAGCGCATGAATGAAGAAGGGATAATCATGACTGACAGCAACAAAACAGCGACTTTGACCGTTCATGGCAAAGACTATGAGTTGCCGGTTCATTCACCGACCGCAGGACCGGATGTCATCGATATCCGCAAACTATACGGCACTGCAGGCGTGTTCACATACGATCCCGGTTTCACATCCACGGCAAGCTGTGACAGCACCATCACCTATATTGACGGCGAAAAGGGTGAGCTGTTGCATCGCGGATACCCGATTGATCAGCTGGCCGAGAAATCGCACTTTCTCGAAGTGTGTTATCTGCTGCTGTACGGAGAACTGCCGCAGGCCAAGGATCTGGAAAAGTTTGAAACCACGATAACCCGTCACACGATGCTGCACGAGCAGATGCAGTATTTTTACCGGGGATTCCGCCGGGATGCGCACCCGATGGCCATTATGGTCGGTGTTGTGGGAGCGATGTCGGCCTTCTATCACGATTCGACCGATATTCATGATCCGCAACAGCGCGAGGTCGCCTCTCACCGTCTGATCGCCAAGATGCCCACCATTGCGGCCTGGGCATACAAATACCACAACGGTCAGCCGTTTGTTTATCCGCGCAACGATCTGGATTACGCGTCGAATTTCCTGCGGATGTGTTTCAGCGTCCCTGCCGAGGAATACGAGGTCAATCCGATCCTGAGCCGCGCGATGGATCGCATTTTTACCCTGCATGCCGATCACGAACAGAACGCGTCGACATCAACTGTGCGCTTGGCGTCCAGTTCGGGCGCGAACCCGTTTGCCTGTATTGCGGCGGGCATCGCCTGTTTATGGGGGCCGGCTCATGGTGGCGCAAATCAGGCCTGCCTTGAAATGCTGGAAGAAATCGGCACTGTCGACCGCATTCCCGAATACATCGCCCGTGCCAAGGACAAGGACGATCCGTTCCGCCTGATGGGTTTTGGCCATCGGGTCTACAAGAACTTTGACCCACGGGCCAAGGTGATGAAGCAGTCCGCCGACGAAGTGCTGGACCTGTTGGGTGTCGAGGACAATCCCAAGCTACAGGTCGCAAAAGAGCTGGAACGCGAAGCGCTGGAAGATCCGTACTTCGCCGAGAAGAAGTTGTTCCCGAACGTCGATTTTTACTCCGGCATCATTCTTGAGGCGATGGGTTTCCCGACTTCGATGTTCACCCCCATCTTTGCTCTGTCCCGCACTGTAGGATGGGTCAGCCAATGGAAAGAGATGATTGCCGATCCCCAGAACAAAATCGGGCGTCCGCGTCAGTTGTATCTAGGTGAAACACTGCGCGATTACGTGGACATCGAAAACCGCTGATCCACTGGATCATGGGGGATCAGATACAAGGACCCCGGACAATCCGGGGTCTTTTTTGTGCCTGGGGACCGGTGTTACCAAATTGTTAGCACACACAATAAAAATTCGACCCGGGGCTTAGCCCGCTTTGCCGGCGCATGTGCCGCACCTAAGGTATCGGCGAAACCAGATTGTGTGCCCCGATGTCTGTTAAGTCTGTTTTTCCGGCTCTGCTGGTCTTTGTCGCACTGTCGTATCCGGTCCATGCGCAGGACATCATCGAGGATGTGTTCAAAACGCTTCAGCGCGAAAACGCTGCCGGATCGCTGGCTGTGATGGGGCTGGCAGGCATTCCCGATGATTCCGCCAGCGCGATATCGCTGCAATCGAACACGAACAATCGTGAGTATGATTTCAAATCAGCCCAATTGGGCGGCGGTTTCCGGCTCGGCGAAGGGGTGCCGATCTATCTTGAAGGGTATATCGGGTATGCGCGCTATGACCCGGTTTTGACCTTTTCGGGTTCAGGGAACACAACGGCTCTGCCGCTGAAATGGACAAGTGCGGCAATTACGGGCGGGCTGGGTTATCAGTTTGATCTGGGTGAACGATGGACGCTGACGCCGATGGTGCACGTTTCAATCGGACGGACGCAATCGGATGCGTCGGTTGTGACGCAGGCTGTTGCAAACCGGCTGGGTATAGACAGCGAGTTTGTCCAAAGCGGCGGTCTTTGGGCTGGTGGTGGCGGCGGTTCGATCACGTTGGATTATGCGCGCCCGCTGACCAATGACCGGGAATTCGAAATGAGTTTCCGCTATACTCACATCGAATACTGGCCCATCGGCGATGACGAAGATCTGCTGGTGCAATCAACGGCGGCCAACGCGGTACTGTGGACACGGTACAGGTTTCCAACCGGTGGACGCATGTTTGGCCGGCCCGTGCGCTGGGTCGGTGATTTTTCCTACTCTTATCTGATTGGCGATCAGGCGCTGGTACTGAACACCGACTGGCTGGCGCGGATCGGTGGCGGTATCGAGGTTGACCTGTCCGACACCTGGGTGCCCTGGGTCACCACCACGCGGATCATGATCCGTTACTATGGCAGCGACACAGTCAATGGTTTCACCGCCGGAATCGGTATCAGCTTTTAGAACAGGTTCAACTGATCACCCGGTTGCGGCGGAATGGCAAACAGATCGCAGCGCAGCGGCTCTGATTTCACGGACAAACCCAGACGTTTGCAGGTTTTGGTGAACCGTTGCGCGATCAGGGCGGCATATTCCCCCTCACCCCGCATTCTGTGACCCCAGCGCGGATCGTAATCGCGCCCTCCATGCATGTCGCGCAGCAGCGTCATCACTTTTTCGGCGCGCGATGGTTCATGCCGGGCCAGCCAGTCCTGCCACAGTTGCGACACTTCGCGTGGAAGACGCAACATGATCCAGCTGGCCGCATCGGCACCCGCATCGCGCCCGGCCTGCAACAGGTTTTCCAGTTCGTGATCGGTCAGGCCGGGCACCACGGGGGATGTCATGATGCGCACCGGAATCCCGGCCTGCGTCAAACGCCTTATCATCGTCAGACGACGTTGTGGCGAAGGTGCGCGCGGTTCCATCCTGCGCGACAGGTCCGCATTCAGGGTGGTCACGGAAATCCCCACGCGCGCCAGCCCCTTGCGGGCCATCGGCGCCAGAATATCCAGATCCCGTTCGATCAGGGCACCTTTGGTCACAACCGCAACCGGGTGTTGAAACTCTTGCAGCACAGCCAGGCACTCCCTGGTGATCAGACGGGGCTTTTCGACCGGCTGATAAGGGTCCGTGTTGGTGCCCAACGCAATGGGGGCAATTTTGTAACCGGGCGATGACAGCTCTTTGCGCAGGATCGCGGCCGCATTTGGGCGGGCGATCAACCGCGTTTCAAAATCCAGCCCTGCCGACAGACCAAGATAGGCGTGACTTGGCCGGGCAAAACAGTAAACGCAGCCGTGTTCGCACCCTCTGTACGGGTTGATCGACCGGTCGAAGGGCAGGTCCGGGGACCGGTTATAGGTAATCAGGCTACGGGCGACCTCTTCGCGCAGTTCGGTTTGCAGCGGCGCCAGCGGCTCATCCCTGTCCCAGCCGTCATCCATGTGCACGGTCTGAAGTGTTTCGAAACGGCCGCCCGCGTTTGATGCAGTGCCGCGCGCCTTGATATGAGACTGATCCTGCATGATTGTTCACTTTTTGTTCCGTATGCGACCTTAGCCAAACCAAACAGGTTGCACAAGTCGGCAGAGTGCAGGGCCTCAAACACGTTTGGTTTGTCGCGCAAACGGCAAAACTGCTATAACCTGAACGAAATGCACGATGATCTTGTAAATTATTCTATCGAGAGCACCCAGAATTTGCCCTATACGTCGGTCCCGAAACCGTCGAGGTCGCAATCGTCACAGTCAAACTGCGACGTTTTGGCCAAAACGGGGCAAAGCCACCATGGGCCTTGTGGCCCGAAGCTCAGGGAAATGCCCTATGTCCGATGAAGAAGACATCATCCTGTCCGAACTGAATGACGACGAACTTGTCGAACAGATGTTCGACGATCTTTACGACGGCCTGAAGGAAGAAATCGAAGAAGGCGTGAACATTCTGCTGGAACGCGGCTGGGTGCCTTACGATGTCCTGACCAAGGCGCTGGTCGGCGGAATGACCATCGTCGGGCATGACTTCCGCGATGGTATCCTGTTCGTCCCCGAGGTTCTGCTGGCCGCCAACGCCATGAAAGGCGGCATGTCGATCCTGAAACCTCTGCTGGCTGAGACCGGCGCACCGCGCGTGGGCAAGATGGTCATCGGCACGGTCAAGGGCGACATCCACGATATCGGCAAGAACCTGGTGTCGATGATGATGGAGGGCGCAGGTTTCGAAGTTGTCGATCTGGGCATCAACAACCCGGTTGAAAACTACCTTGAAGCGCTGGAAAGCGAACAGCCTGACATTCTGGGCATGTCCGCTCTGCTGACGACAACCATGCCCTACATGAAAGTTGTGATCGACACCCTGGTCGAACAGGGCGTGCGCGATGACTATATCGTGCTGGTCGGTGGTGCGCCGCTGAACGAAGAATTCGGCAAAGCCATCGGGGCCGACGCGTACTGCCGCGACGCAGCTGTGGCGGTTGAAACCGCCAAAGAGTTTGTGTCTCGCAAGCACAACCAACTGGCGGGCTGACGCAGAGCGCCGGATCGAACACAGGGTCGCGCGTCCAAGGGCGGCCCGATTTGTCCCGCCAAGCCAAGTGTGGGCGTGATGTCCTGGATCACGCTTTTGCCAAGGGGGCCATGTGATGTCGCAGAACCACATGCCGGACGTTGCAAGTCTGACGGCGCAAGGGTATAGCGAGGCTGCAAACAAAGGCCGCATACTGCTTTTGGCCTGCGGTGCGCTGGCGCGCGAAATTCTGGATCTGAAAACGCGCAATGGCTGGGATCACATGTCGCTGACCTGCCTGCCCGCCATCCTGCATGTCCATCCCGAACGCATCACGCATGCGGTTGAAGAGGCGGTCGAAAAACACCGCCAGGATTTTGACAGGATATACGTGGTCTACGCGGATTGCGGTACCGGCGGTTTGTTACAGCAAGCCTGCGAGCGGCTGGGCATAGAGATGGTCAAGGGGCCGCACTGTTATTCGTTCTTCGAAGGCAATCAGACCTTTGCAGCACACGGAGATGACGAGACGACGGCGTTTTATCTGACGGATTTTCTGGCCCGTCAATTTGATGCGTTTGTCTGGAAACCTCTTGGTCTGGATCGCTATCCCGAACTGCGCGACATGTATTTCGGCAACTATACTAAACTGGTTTATCAGGCG
Organism: Pseudomonadota bacterium; assembly: GCA_039028255.1. Lineage (GTDB taxonomy): Bacteria > Pseudomonadota > Alphaproteobacteria > Rhodobacterales > Rhodobacteraceae > Ruegeria. The sequence goes on from JBCCIK010000006.1 coordinate 11,668, forward strand.
CAGACCGACGACCCCGATCTGACAGAACGGGCCCGCGCCTGTGCAGACCGCATGGGGCTGAGTTTTGAGCGGCGTCTGACCGGATACGGCGATCTTGAATCCACGCTGACAGACTGGGCCAATCGCCCCATCTGAGGTTCAGGCGTTTTCCTGAGCAACCTCTCGGATGCGGGCGATCATGGCCCGCAACCCGTTCGAGCGTTGCGCCGACAGATGATCGTGCAAACCCAGCCGCGCCAGTTCTCCGCCCGCGTCCACCCGGGCCACGTCTGCAACCGGCAGCCCGTTGTACAGCGCGCGCAGAACGGCGATCAGGCCACGTACGATCAGCGCGTCGCTGTCGCCGTCGAACCGAAACACGCCGTCTTCGATGATCGGGTGCAACCAGACCTGACTGGCGCACCCATCGACCTTGGTTGCGGGCACTTTCAGCGCGTCGTCCAGCGGCGCCATCGCCTTGCCGTTGTCGATGACGTGGCGGTACCGGTCTTCCCAGTCCTCCAGAAACTCAAAATCTTCCACGATCTCTTCAAAGGCGGGTGTTGCCATCGCGCGACTGTCCTTTTGTTCGCAATCACATTTGTGACCTATGCCGACCACTGGTGCCTGTCCAGTCCCCGGCGTGGCTTTTCAACGCGCTGAATTTGCGCTAACCCATTGCGTGAAGTACTGCCAAAGCTGTGGGTCCATGCAAAAATCCGTTTCGTTACTTGTTGTCGCCGTCTTGACCCTGACCGCTTGCAGCGGCTGGCGGGATTCGCGGGTGAACCCATCCAACTGGTTTGGCCGCAGCACCCCTGCCCCGGCTGAGTTGTCTCCCGACGATCCCAATCTGCTGGTCCCCCGGCAAAGCGACGGCCGCGGTCTGTTTGCCCGTCCCGAGGAAGACGACACCAGCGTTCCAATTGCCAAAATCGATGAGTTGCGGATCGATGCAACCCCCACCGGCGCAATCATCTACGCCTCGGGGACCGCCATACGCCAAGGCGCATATGACGCGCGTCTTGTGCCCGTGGTGTCCGAAGAGAACCTTGAAAACGGGGTGATGGAATTCACCTTTCGCGTCAATTATCCACGCACGCAGACCCCGCAAGGCCCGGAACGGTCAAGGATGGTGTCAGACGCCATCAACATTTCCTCTCAGGATCTGGAAAGTATCCGGCTGGTGCGTGTCATTGGGCAACAGAACGCGCTGGAATCACGGCGACGCTGACCTGATCTACAGCGATACAACCTTGACCACCTGCCCTTTGGCGGCCAGAGCGATCTTGCCGTCGCACAGCTTTAGCGCGTCTTCGCCGAACACCTCATACCGCCACCCCGACATGGCCGGAACTTCGCGTTCACCGGCTGCGATCTGATCCAGATCCGAGCTTGTGGCGATCAGCTTTGCCGCAACGCCAGCACTTTCGGTCTTTGACTTCAACAGCACCCGCAGCAGGTCTGCAAGGGCCGGATTGACCTTTTGTTTGTCGCGGCTGTTGTCGATCGCAGGCAGGTTGTCAGACGGGCAATCCACACCGCGCTGAACCGCGGTCAGGATGCCATCGGCAATTGGGCCTTTGCGCGCTTCGCGCAGCAACAGTCGCGACCCACCCAGATCAGAGGCCGATTTCGGTTTGGTCGACGCCAGTTCGATCAAGGCATCGTCTTTGAACACACGATTTCTGGGCACGTTGTTGTCCTGCGCATACGCTTCGCGAAACTGCGCCAATTCGCGCACAACCGCCAGAAAGCGGGCCGAATTTGTCCGGGTCTTAACCCGTTTCCAAGCGTCCTCGGGTCGCACGTCATACGTTGCGGGCCGGGTCAGGATCAGCAATTCTTCTGCAACCCAGTGATTGCGGTTGGTTTTCTCAAGCTCATTGGCCAGAAATTCATAGATTCTGCGTAGATGCGTGACATCGGCCAGCGCATAGGTTTTCTGCGCATCGGTCAGCGGACGGCGTGACCAGTCCGTAAACCGCGACGTCTTATCGACACCCTGCTTGCAGATCTTGCGCACCAGCGTTTCATAGCCCACCTGTTCGCCAAAACCGCAGACCATCGCCGCAACTTGTGTATCGAACAAGGGTTGCGGGAAAACCCCGGCCTCAACCCAGAAGATTTCAAGATCCTGACGCGCAGCATGAAACACTTTGACAACGCTTTCATCCCGAAACAGGTCAAACAGAGGCTGAAGTGACATGTCCTCGGCCAAGGGATCGACCAGAACCGCGCTGTTTTCGTCATCCGACGGCACGGCCAGTTGTACAAGACACAGCTTGGAATAATACGTCCGCTCGCGCAGAAATTCGGTATCTACAGTGACATAAGGGAAGTGTGCGGCTGCCTTGCAAAAATCGGCCAGCTCTTGCGTCGTTGTCAGGGTTTTCATGCGCCGTGCTATTCTTGCTCTTGTTCTTCGTGACTGCCCGTTTTCCTTTGCCCGAGCGATACGGGCGACCATAGGACGAATACCAGCCACGTGTAAATCACCCAGACGTGATCAGGGCAGCCAAACCGGCGTTCTGTCTTTGTCGGCAAATCGCCTTAGAACCGCTGGATACAATTTGTGTTCCCAACCCAACACCCGGGCGGCAAGTGTATCGGCGGTATCGCCCGAGTTTATCTGCACTCGCGCCTGACCCAGAATCGGGCCGTCATCCAGCGCTGCGGTGACTTGGTGCACGGTGCAGCCGTGTTCGGCGTCTCCGGCTGCAATGGCGCGGGCATGTGTATGCAAACCTTTGTATTTCGGCAGCAAAGACGGGTGTATGTTCAGCATGCGACCTTGAAATCGCGACACGAAATCGCCGGTCAGAACGCGCATGAAACCGGCAAGACACACAATATCGGGGCGTGCCTGCACCAACGGTTCAAGAAGCCTGGCTTCGAACGCCGCGCGATCCCCCTTGTATGGCCGGTGATCCACCGCTGCGGTGGCGATGCCGCGCTCGGCCGCTTTTTTTAACCCCCCCGCCTGCGCGTCATTGGACAGAACCAGACAGGGGCGCGCCGGATGATCGCCCACCATGCTGTCAACCAGCGACACCATGTTTGATCCGCCGCCAGAGATCAGGATCGCGACGCGGGTGTGGCTCACAACAGGTTGCCCGAGTAGGCAACGCCCGGACCGTCTGAGACAACACCAAGCCGAAAGACCGTTTCGCCAGCCTCGGCCAGCAGGTCGTGCAATGCATCTGCCCGATCCGCAGCGCAGACGACGATCATGCCTGTCCCGCAGTTGAAAGTCTTGAGCATCTCTGCCTCAGAGATGCCGCCAACCTGCGCCATCCATTGAAACACCGGCGGTAAAACCCAGGCATTCAGATTGATATCCGCGCCCAAGCCCTCGGGCAGGATACGCGGCAGGTTTTCGGTCAGCCCGCCACCGGTGATATGCGCCAGTGCATGTACGCCTCCGGCCCGGATCGCCGCCAGTGCAGGTTTTACATACAGGCGTGTCGGCGTCAGCAACGCCTGCCCAAGTGTCCCTGCCCCAAAGGGAGAGTCCGCATCCCAGTCCAGCCCCGACATCTCGACCAGCTTGCGCACCAGCGAATATCCGTTGGAATGCACCCCGTTCGAGGCAAGGCCCAACAGCACATCCCCCTGTTGCACATCAGCAGGCAAATGCGCGCCCCGTTCCATCGCACCAACCGAAAAACCGGCCAGATCAAAATCGCCCTCCGGGTACATGCCGGGCATCTCGGCGGTCTCTCCTCCGATCAGGGCGCAACCGGACTGCGCACAGCCTTCGGCGATACCGTCGATGATGCGGGCCGCTATGTCCGTGTCCAGTTTACCGGTGGCAAAGTAGTCCAGAAAGAACAGCGGCTCGGCCCCCTGACAAATCAGGTCGTTCACACACATGGCAACCAGATCGATACCAACGCCATCCACAACGCCGGTGTCGATGGCAATGCGCAGCTTGGTGCCGACACCATCGGTCGCGCCGACCAGAATAGGATCCTGATATCCGGCTGCTTTGAGATCGAACAAGGCTCCGAACCCGCCTAGCCCGCTCATCACGCCTGATCGGTTGGTTCGCTTGGCGGCAGGTTTGATCCGGTCGACCAGCGCGTTGCCCGCATCGATGTCCACACCCGCATCAGCATAGGTGATTCCGTTCTTGCCCGCTGTCATGACCAGCCCCTTGTGAATGCTACGCTGCGCGGGTTAGTCGATTGTGGCCTGCGTTGCAACGGTCAGGCTTGACGCGAGCGTTCATCGTGGTACGCAATGCGCTCAGGCGGGCCTGTAGCTCAATTGGTTAGAGCAGAGCGCTCATAACGCTTTGGTTGGGGGTTCGAGTCCCTCCGGGCCTACCAAAATACCCGCCAACTTACTGCAATTAATAGTATAATTGAATTCAACACTTACGCGACGGTCTGCACCCAGGCGTCAAAGTTTTTGTTGTTTCAGAAGTTTTCCACCCTGTCACACCGCCCGCACCGGTTCGCATCCACATTGAAAGACAGGATTGCTGTGACCCGATAAAAGGGACCGGATTGCTAATTTGACTGGTCTTGAAACAAAGTCACAAGATTTTCGGTCGGTTTGCCGTAATTTGGATAAAACTGGCCTCTCTGATCTTCCGCATAAGTCCTGAAATATTGCCAGAAATTTATCACTTCTGTCGCAAAGTAATCTTGCAAGAGGATTTCGTCGCACAGCTGCGCACGGATGCAGAACTCAACCTCGCTGTAGAACACAAACAGGCTGTCGATAGCCGCCGTGCCTTTGTCGAAATCCGCTGTTTCACCAAAACGCCACGTGTTGATGACGTGATCGCCTATTTCCGATTTCAGCTTTTCAATCTCGTCCTCCTGAGCGCTTTCTGAAACCGATCTGCCCGCAGCCAGAACTTTCTCCAGTTCCTGCCCAAGCCATTCGTAATTTCGACGCTCGTCCGATGTCTGCCACTCTTGCATCAAACGGGTGGAGCGTTCTTTTTTTTCGTCCAGCCGTTTTTCATAATATTGCCAGGCCGCCAAAACGACCGACAAGGAAATTGCAACCAAAGATGCCATCCTGAGCGAGCTTTCGACCCGTTCCCAGTTAGACGGTTTGTCGGTTGTCTGCTTTGGTTTTTTTGCGGGCCGCCGGCGCGGCTGATCGTCCGAGGTGTCCTGATCCTCACGCGCGTCATACATGTCGAGCGCCTCCAAAGCTTCGGCTTTGACGGTGGCGTCTTGCTGCTTTTCCGTTTCTTTTTTCTTAGTCATTGCACTCGACACGAACCTCGAATGTTTTGACGTTTTCCGAACCGAAATCCACGTTGCTCAGGGTTTTGGCCAGGCAATCCAGCGCTTGGGCCGGGATCAAAAAGGATTCGTCCACATCAGCGGCACCCTCTTGCCCTTTAGGCAATTCCGGTAAGGCGTTGCCACCTCTCGTCGCGCCGCAGCTTGCCAGCTCAACCAGATGCACCTCTAGCCCAAGTTCACGCACCCGGGCCAGTTCCGCTTCGACACGTTCCAGATAACATGCGGCTAGCGGCCGCGACAGCGTCACTTCGCGCGCGCAAAAACCACAATCGGCCCATAAGGGTTGTGCTGAAAAAACAGCAAGGATCATGACATACACTGAGCGTGACATTAGAAAACTCCACGTATGCTTCAATAAAATCAGTTTATTCCACATGTTCGATCCACCATCCCGCATGCGTTGCATCATCCGTCAGTCAGGCCGGCCATACGGCGCGCGTGCAAAATAAGCTCGGGCCGATATTCGAAATGCATCCCATCATAATGATGCCATTTGCCCCCCCAGATAAACCCAAAGCGTTCCATGTGCCGCACAAGCTGTTCGGGATATGCGTTGTTGTAATCGCCCACTGCGCCTTCTGAGGCGCTGTCCCAGCGCCAGTATCCGCCCAATTGCGTATTGAAGTCGACGGCGATCCCGTAACTGTGCGCGCTCAGTCGTTGGGTGCCCGCAATTTTTCGCCAATTAAAACTGCCGCCCGGATTTTCAAGAAAACGGTCCATGTCCGGACCTTCCGCCGCGATGGCGTCAAGCGCGGCCTGCAATTGTCCCACAACGCATTGGCGCGCGCTCATGGCAAATCGGACGGTACCATTTTGCCCCTTATATGCCGCACGCTGTAATGTCCCCGCGACCTGAGCTTCGGTGTTGCCGTATATACTGCGAAAAAAATCATCGTTGCGCGCACGGCCAGGGTCGAACCACGGCTCAAGACGCCGGGTCAGGTCGAAATCCAAAGGATAAACTTGCGCAAACTGATCTGCGATGCTTGAATCGCTCAGTCTCTGGCGCACTGACCGCGGCTCGGACGGTCCCAACGCAAGTGTCTGACCGTTGATTGTGACAGTCTGGTCTGCTTCGTTGGCGATCAATCCGTCATAGGCAAGCTCCAGCGCTTCGGACATCGGGGATCGGCCCGGGCTGTCAGGCATAGGCAGGGCCATAAAATCCCTGGGTTTACAGGCGGCACTGCTGGCGGACGGGATCAAACCAAGGCTCAAAGACAGGGCAACCAGCTTTGAAATCAGCATCCGTTTGCCTTTTCCGCAGCCTTAAGACGCTCGACCTCTGAAAGTTCTGCGGCGGTCAGCGATGGTGCGCGGGTGCTGCACTGGCTGGTATCAAACACCGCTTTGGCCCGGCTGGTCTGAAAACAATACCCGCGATTGTGATAGATCAGATTCCGTTCGTACCACAGACGTTCACACAGCGATGCACCACCAGCAATGACCGGTGCGGGTTGAACCGGCTGTGGCGCCGGCTGGGCCGCGCGCAGGCTGGCAAGCCGATCCTGGGCCGCTGCGACGTAGATCGGACATGATTGATGTTGTTGGGCAAACTGCTCTAACGCACCCGTACTATTTGTGGTCTGCAAGACTTGCCAATCGGCCCGCGCGGCATCACACGGATTTATTGGAGTGACAACCGCAGGCGGCTGAACAGGTACTGCCGCACCTGCCGCACCCGGGTTGAAGCTGAACGCCCCGGCCAGTTGGTCGTAATAGGCTGGAAACTGGTTGTGATTGACCGATCCGGCCATTTTGCGAACGTCCTGCCGGACCTACCGGACCAGATCGTGCACTTGCAATCCGGGCTGACTTAATCGAGGCAGCAACGCACGTGTAAAGACCGAATTCGGGTTCGGATCCGCATTTGACAGCCGGTCGAGTGCAAGCTGTCCGCTGGCCGCAGAAAACAGAATAAATGCGCCTTCGGCCGGGTCCATGCGCGCCAGACCGCCCTGCCCCCCAGCGACCTTGTGCCCTGCTTTGGAAACGGATTTTCGCGGCAGGCATCTATGATCAGAACGGACACCCGCGCGCCCTGGCTTTTGAACAAGGGCGACAGGTCATTTGCCGCAATGCTTTCCAGTTTCAGGAACTCTTCCTCGCCGGGTTCTGCCTTGGGCACATCGGCGGGCAGCAGATAGTTCCGCCCGTCCAGTTCGACCCCGTGACCGGCGAAGAAAAAAACCACTTCGTCCCCTGGTTGTATCGAGGAGGAAAATGACGCGATCGAACGACCCAGTTTGCGACGGTCAACATCAATCAGGGTCGTGACGACAAAACCCAGTTGTTCCAGCGTTGTGGACACGGATCGTGCATCATTGCCAGCTTTTTGCAGGTTATCCAAATTGTCGTATTGATCGATCCCGACAATCAGGGCAAGCCGTCGTTCCGCCTGTGCCCCGGACACCCATAGCGCCTGAAATGCGCACAGCGCACTAACCAAAAACACCAAACGTGACCAATGTATCATTTTTCGCCGTCCACAAGGCGTTTTAATGTCGGGTTTCAAAACTCACCCCTCGCGTTGCTTCGTCCGTTACACAGATCGCCAAAAATCAGGTCGCGCCGCGCCGCAAAGTCATCGCATAAATCAAACAAACAAGCCGTTCCAGTCGTACCCGCAGCCTACGATCAACACAGTGTTGCGGGCAAGTTCTTTGTGTTTCCGGCGATTTATCCGTCGCACCGCGTCGCTGCCGTTGACCTGATATTGCCGCGCTTGCCCGGTTTCATCGGGGCATACGACCACAGCGGCTGGCCTGCGTCGGCAGTGCAAGGGCATTAAATGCAACCAGATGTGCCATAATCCGCCTTTGGCGGCGTGATATTGCCGTACAATCAAGGCGCGATAAGCGTGGCATGGCTCATCCTTGTAAACGGGTGAATTTTTCCGCGTATTCCCCTTTGCGAACCGATAGTTTTTCCCCATCTCAGCGGCACATTTTCCAAAGGAGACACACATGTCGCGTATTCTCATTTTTATCATCATCATCGCCGTCATCGGCGTTGGTGGGTATTATTACCTCAACCAACCCGAACCAACGCCGGCAGAACAGTTGCAATCCGCGGCAGAAGACGCAGGCGACGCCGTGAACGAGGCCGCGTCAGCAGCGCAGGAAGCCACAACAGAGGCGCTGGACTCTGCGGCAGATCAGGCCAGTGAGGCAGCATCTTCGGTCGCCGATCAGGCGTCAGATGCGGCGTCTTCCGTGGCTGATCAGGCATCGGATGCCGCGTCCTCGGTTGCGGATCAGGCATCGGATGCGGTGTCTCAGGCAGGCGACGATGTTGCGGCGCTGGCCGGGCAAGGACAGGAACTGTTCAATTCCTGGGTTCAGGACGGCATGCTGGCGGCGCAGAGTTTCGACTATGACGCGATGGTCGCATCCGTTCAGGACAGCGCGTTGACACAAGAGGTCAAAACGCAGGTGGTTCAGATACTGGACGACATCAAACAATCGCCGGAAACGGTTGCAACTAAGATTCAGGATCTGCGCAACCTGCTGACCCAGCAATAAAATACCCCAGGCCGGTGGTTCAGATCACCTTTGGACCACCGGTCGCACCGGTATGCCGCTACGTTAGGCCAATGCGCAATTGACGGACCATCAACCATTTGTTTGGCTGACCCGATATCAATAATCCGCGCGTGGCAACACATGGCCTCGGGTTTGGCCCGGTTCTGCTGATGCGTGGGTGTGACCTGTTCAGGGGGACCTCGCATGGCTGACATACCCGACACAATGCACGCCGTTGTTTTGAAACATGACGGATATTCCGGTGTTATGACCGGACCGGTGATCGATGATGCCGCAGACTGGTTGCACGCCGCCGAGGTTCCGGTTCCACAACCCGGTCCGGGCCAGGTGCTGATCAGATTGCGGACGGCCTCGGTCAATCCTTCGGACCTGCATTTTATCAAAGGTGAATATGGTCAGCCCCGGGTTCAGGGTGCGCCTGCCGGGTTTGAAGGCTGCGGCGATGTTGTTGCGACCGGGTCAGGCGCCGAGACGTTGCAAGGCCAGCGCGTTGCCTTTGTTGCCGCAGGTTCGGGCGCGTGGGCGGAATATGTTTTGACACAAATGCAGATGTGCATTCCCTTGCGCCCGGATATCTCCGACGACGACGGCGCGGCCCAGATCGTCAACCCACTGACCGCGATGGCAATGGTCGACATTGCAAGGGCAGATGGGGATGCTTTTGTAATTTCGGCGGCGACCAGCCAGTTGGGCAAACTGATGTGCAGTCTCGGCCGCGATCTGGGACTGAAACCCATCGCGCTGGTGCGACGGTCAGAAACGGCGGACGCCCTGAAACACCTGGGCGCAGCCGAGGTTTTGGCGACCACGGACCCGGACATGGTTCAGAAATTCACCGCACTCAGCGCCAGTATGAAACCACGGGTGTTTCTGGATGCTGTTGTGGATCAACTGTCCGAGCAGATCTTTTGTTCCATGCCGAACCGCGCGCGCTGGGTCTGTTACGGCAAACTCGGCAGCGACTCTCCCAAGTTGACGCAATCGGGTCAGTTGATTTTTATGGGCAAGCGGATCGAAGGGTTCTGGTTGACCAACTGGATGATGTCCACACCTCCTGCCGATCAGATGCGCGTCGTGACCGAGGTTCAGGCCCGCTTTGCCGATGGACGATGGCACACAGATATCTCGGAACGCCTTACGCTGGAAAATCTGGTGCCCGATCTGGCCGATGCACTGAAAAAGAGTGACGGCAAGGTCCTGATAACGCCATAGTGCATCAGACCCTGTTGTTCCGGTTTCAGGGACCATCGCGCAGGCAGGACACATCTGGGAGGATAATTTGGACAACGCACAGCTGTTGATCAGCGGGCTGGCAAACGGCTGTGTCTATGGCCTGATCGCGCTTGGATTTGTGCTGATCTACAAAGCGACCGAGGCCGTGAATTTCGCGCAGGGCGATTTTATGATGCTGGGGGCCTTTGTTGCGATCGGCCTGACCAATACCGAGTATATGGGCCTGCCCTTTTGGCTGGCCCTGCCGGTTTCGCTGGGGATCATGGGGGCGCTTGGCTATGCTCTGGACCGTCTGATCATCCGGCGCATGTTTGGTCAAAGCCAGACGGCCGTTGTGATCCTGACCATCGCTCTGGGCTTTGTCATTCGTTTTGTTGCGGGTCTGATCTGGGGTCATGAACCGCAAACCCTGCAAAACCCGCTGGCCGGAAATGAGGTCCGCTTTGGCGGGCTGGTTCTGGGGATGGAGGACGTGGCGGTGATCGTTGTCACCGTGCTGCTGACCTGGGGCCTTTATATGTTCTTCAGCCGGACCAAGCTGGGGCTGGCCATGCAGGGCGCATCGCAAAACCAGTTGGCGGCCTATTACATGGGTGTCCCGGTCAAGCGTGTTCAGGGTTTCATCTGGGCGCTGGCCGGGGTTGTGGCAGGCATCGCCGGTATTCTGTTTGCCGCAAAGGGATCAGTTGATCCGGCAACAGGGCTGTTGGGCATCAAGGCTTTTGCCGCTGCCGTCATCGGAGGGTTTGGCAGCTTGCCCGGCGCGCTGGCCGGAGGCTTGATTGTTGGCGTGATCGAGCCATTTGCCAGCCGCTATGTCGCAGCCGGATACAGCCAGATCGCGCCCTACGCTCTGTTGCTGGCGGTCCTGATCTTTCGACCCAATGGCTTGTTCAGCCAGGTGCGGGTTAAAAAGGTCTAGATAGATGCGGATCGTATTCAAAACAGATTACATGCAGGATATCAGACCGTGGAATGATCGCTATCAACTTGGTCTGTATCTGATCCTGTTGCTTGTTGTCGCCGCAGCGCCGTGGTGGCTGGACGATTTTTATCTGGGTGAGCTGACAAATGTACTGATCTGGGCCATTGCAGGGCTGGGCCTGATGATCCTGACGGGACACACGGGTCAGGTCAGCCTAGGTCACGCGGCGTTTCTGGCGTTTGGATGTTATGCGAATGTTATCCTGATCGAAGCTGGTGTGCCGTTTCTGATCGCCTTTCCCGTGGCAGGTATTCTGACCGGAATTGCTGGCATTACGGTGGCCATACCGGCCTTGCGTCTGCATGGTATTTACCTGGCGATTTTCACCATGGCGCTGTCTATCCTGATGGATGACGTTATCGTTCTGGCCGAACCGATCACCGGCGGAGTATCGGGCAAATTCATCGGGGGTGTCGACATCTTTGGCCATCTTGTTGACCGCTGGGCTACACCGGATCAGTTCTTTTGGCTGGTGCTGGGTGTTACGGTTCTGGTCACCCTTGGCTATATCAATCTGTTGCGCGCGCCTTTGGGGCGCAGCTTTATCGCGGTGCGCGACTCCGAAGTGTCGGCACAGGCAATGGGCGTCGATATTGCCCGCACCAAGATGATCTCCTTCGCCCTGTCCTGCGCCGTCACCGGCTGGGCCGGCGCTTTGATGGGCATGTTCTCTGGCGCGTTCAACAACGAAACCTTCAATGTCCTGATTTCGATCCAGTTGCTGATGATGATTGTCATCGGTGGTCTGGGTTCAATTCACGGTGCCTTTCTGGGCGCAATTGTGATCGGGTTCCTGCCGCAGTTCCTGTCGATCTCAAAGGAATATGTCGCACCCCTGTTTGGTGGCGGCACCGTTGCGATTCCCGGGCTGGAATTCGGCGTCTTTGGAATGATCCTGATTGCCTTCATCCTGTTCGAACCCATGGGATTATATGGCCGCTGGCTGAAAATCCGCACGTGGTTCGAACTGTTCCCGTTTTACCGCAAAGACATGTTCAAACGTCAGAAATCCTACCTCAAGACGGAGCGTCTGAGATGAGCCTGATTGCGTTTGATAATGTCACACTCAGCTTTGGTGGACTGGTGGCGGTCAACGCGCTGTCCTTCGAGGTCGAGCAAGGTGAGGTGTTTGCAATCGTCGGTCCAAACGGGGCGGGAAAATCAACTGTATTCAACCTGATATCGCGGTTTTACGACCCAGAGTCCGGGGCCATCCGCTTTGGCAATCGCGATCTGTTGCAGATTAAACCCTCTGGCGTGGCCGCCCTTGGTGTTGCGCGAACCTTTCAGAACATCGAGCTGTTCGAACATGCCACCGTTTTGCAGAACCTGCTGGTCGGACGGCATCGGCATCGCCGCACCGGTCTTGTGTCCGAAGTGCTGTTTTTACCATCAGCGCGGCGTCAGGAAATCGAAAACCGCGAAAAGGTAGAACAGGTCATCGATTTTCTCGACTTGCAAGCCTATCGCGACAAGATGATCTCGGGCCTGCCGTATGGGGTTCGCAAAGTGGTGGAATTGGCGCGCGCGCTCGCCACCGATCCAAAAGTGCTGTTGCTGGATGAACCGGCCTCGGGCCTGTCTGTCGAAGAAACCACGGACATGCGGTGGTGGATCGATGACATCCGGCGACAGATGGGCATCACGGTGCTGATGGTGGAACATGACATGGGATTGGTGTCGGGTGTCTCGGATCGGGTGCTGGCCATGGCCGATGGCGCCCGGCTAACAATAGGAACACCGGCCGAGGTTCAATCGCACCCGGCTGTCATCGAAGCCTATCTTGGGCGGGCTTCATGAATCAGCCGATCCTGAAAATCCGCAATATTGAGAGCTTTTACGGACCCATCATGGCCATCCGGGGCGTTTCGCTGGACGTGTATCCCGGTCAGATCGTCTCAATCCTGGGGGCCAACGGGGCCGGCAAGACAACACTGATGAAAACCGTGTCCGGGGTCATGGATCCGGAAAAAGGTCAGATCAGCTTCGATGGTCAGGATATTCAGGGCAGCGAGCCGCACAAGGTTGTCCAGAAGGGCATCGTGCATGTCCCCGAAGGCCGTGAGGTTTTCCCATTGCTGACAGTTGATGAAAACCTGAGCCTTGGAGCGTACACGTTGACCGACAAACATCAGGTCCAGCAGGACCGCGACCTGGTGTTCAGCTATTTTCCGGTTCTCAGGGATCGTCGAACGCAAGAGGCCGGCACCCTGTCTGGCGGACAACAGCAGATGCTGGCGATTGGCCGGGGTTTGATGGCCAATCCCAAGATCATGTTGCTGGATGAACCGTCCTTGGGCCTGTCCCCGCTGCTTGTTCATGAGATTTTTGAAATTCTCAGACGTCTGAATGCGGAACAGGACATGACTATGGTGCTGGTCGAACAAAACGCGCATGCGGCGCTTGAACTGGCCGATCATGGCTATGTGATGGAGGTTGGGCGGATTGTCATGGACGGACCGGCTGACGAACTCTTGCAAACCGACGACATCCGGAACTTCTATCTGGGTGTGCAGGAAGAAGGCGCGCGCCAGAGCCGCCGGTGGAAGCGTAAAAAGACGTGGAGGTGAGCCGGATGGACAGCACCCCCCTGCCGTCGCAGGCCGTGATCAATGGCGTCCGGTTCAACGCAGCGCCCGGACAACGACCGTTGCAGGTGGACGGTTGCACCACGATTTGCGCGCTGTTTCAGTATCGCTGCGCTGAACTGAAAGACCGCACAGCGCATCGCGAAAAGAATTTGGGCGTGTGGAAATCCTATTCCTGGACGGATTACTGGCAACACGCCAAGTGGATCGGTCTGGCCTTGCGCAGGCTTGGATTGGAACGCGGCGATGTGGTGTCGATCCTGTCCGAAGACCGCAAGGAATGGGCTTGGTTCGATATGGGCATCCAGGCCGTCGGCGGCATAGCCTCGGGCGTGTACACCACCGATCCGGCCAGCCAGCTGGAATACCTGATCAATGACAGTGACACTCGGTTCCTGATTGTCGAAGACGAAGAGCAACTGGACAAGTTCCTTGAGATCGAAGGCTCTGTTCCTGGTCTGCTGAAGGTCATCGTTCTGGAAGACGAAGGTCTGCACGATCTGGCCCATCCGCGCTGCATGATGATCAACGCTTTGTATAAGCTGGGCAAACAGGTCGAAGCCGAAGAACCAGAACGGTTCGACGCGGAAATCGCGCTGACCAGACCACAGGATACCGCGCTTTTGATTTACACTTCGGGCACAACAGGCCCGCCCAAAGGCGCAATGCTGAGCCATGAGAACATTCTGGCGGCAACCGAATCCGGGGCGCGGGCCTTGCCAACGGTGGCAGAGGATGAACAGCTGTGTTTTCTGCCGCTGTGCCATATTCTGGAACGCAACGTGTCCATATATTTTCCGCTCGCAGCCAGATGCACGGTGAATTTTGCCGAAAGCCCGGAAACCGTTTTTGCAAATCTACAGGAAGTGTCTCCGACAACATTCACCGCGGTGCCGCGTGTTTGGGAAAAAATCTACGCGCGGGTGCAAATTCTGGCGCAGGATGCCACGCCACTGGGAAAGTTCGCTTTTGCACAGGCCATGCGGGCGGGCTATGCCCGGGCTGCATATGTCTCTGCGGGCGAACCCGTTCCCGCCGGGGTCGCCGCGCGATATTGGATTTGGGATCATTTGGTTCTTAGAAACCTGCGCCGCATGCTGGGGCTGGACAGAATTCGGCGCGGTGGTTCTGGGGCCGCGCCGATCTCTACCGACCTTCTTGACTGGTTCTGGGCCATTGGCGTGCCATTGATCGAAGGGTTCGGCATGACGGAAACGGCCGGTCTGGCCACGCTGAACACAATCGAAAACAACAGGATTGGCACGATCGGGCGCGCCGTTGCAGGCAACGATGTCCGCATTTCGGATGATGGTGAAATTCAGATGAAGGGTATGAACATCTTTCAGGGATATTGGCGCAACAACGCCAAAACGGCCGAGACTTTCACGGCGGATGGCTGGTTGCGTACCGGCGATGTCGGCCACATGGATCAGGACGGTTACGTCACGATCTCGGGGCGTATGAAGGACATCATTATCACCGCAGGCGGCAAAAACATCACCCCATCGGAAATTGAAAGCCGGCTGAAATTCAGCCACTATATCTCGGACGCGGTGATCGTGGGCGATCAACGCAGGTTTCTGACCGCGCTGATCATGATCGATCAGGAAAATGTTGAGAAATTTGCGCAGGATCACAAGATCCCGTTTTCCAGCTTTGCATCACTTTGCGCTGCGACGGACGTCAAAAAGCTGATATCGGATGCGGTTGCCCTGGTGAACGTCGATCTGGCCCGGGTCGAACAGATCAAGGATTTCAGGCTGATCAATGTGCTGTTGACCGCAGAAGATGAAGAACTGACCGCCACGATGAAGCTGAAGCGCGGTCTGGTTGAAAAGAAACACGCACATCTGATTGATGATATGTACAGTTGAACGCAGATTTTCAGAGAGGGACACATGAGCAAACTGATCAGACATCTGGCCATTGCCGGCGCTTTCACCGCATCCGCAACACTGGGCTGGGCTCAAACGCAGGGTGTGACGGACGACGAGATCGTTATTGGTTCGGTCAATGATCTAAGCGGCATCTTCGCAGCCGTGGGTGTGCCTGCCACAAAAGGCGCAAATGTTGTTTTTGACCGGATCAACGCTGATGGCGGCGTTCATGGGCGCCAGATTCGATTTGTGGTCGAAGATAACGGGTATCAGATGCCGCGGGCCATGCAGGGCTATAACAAGCTGCTGAACCGCGACAAGGTGTTTGCGATGATGCAATCGCTGGGTACGCCAATGAATTTGGCCGGCTTCAAACTGCTGGACCCAAAAGGCATTCCCAATGTCGCCCCTCTGACAGCGGCCCGCCAAATGCTGCAAGAGCCGGTGAAAAACAAGTTCACCTCATTTTCGACCTATTATGACCAAAGCCGAATTGGGGTGAAATATCTGGCCGGGCAATTCGGTTCTCAATCCGTGTGCACAATGTATCTGCCAACCGATTTTGGCGCGGAGATCGTTGCAGGCAGCAAAGCCGGAGCTGACGAAGCCGGGATCGCCTTTGTCTCGGAAACCACTCACAAGCCCGACGAAACGGATTTTGTGGGCTCGCTCAGCAAGCTGAAAGAAGAAGGGTGCGATATCGTCACCATGGCCCTTGGCGTGCGACAGGCCATCACAGTTGTGGGAACCGCCAAAAAGATGGGGCTGACGGACATGAAGTTCCTGGGCACCTCGGCCAGTTTTCTGACCGTTGTGGCGCAGGTCCCCGGCGGCGTGACCGATGGTTTCTATGCGGCCGCGTCCTGGCTGGACCTGTGGGCGCGCGCGGATGAGCCCGCCCCGGCCGCGTTTATTGCCGAATACAAAGACGCCACCGGCGAAGATCCGGTCGGGTTTTCGATGCTGGGATATTCGGCCGCCGAAATGATGGTCAAAGCGCTAGAGGCGGCAGGGCCTGACCTGACGCATGACAGTTTTATCGCCGCGATGGAATCGCTGGATTATCAGGATGATCTGGTTGGCAATCGCATCACCTATGGGCCGGATGATCATCAGGGCGCCGATACCGTTTTTGTAAGTGTTGTCGAAAACGGCGCGTGGAATCTGGTATACGAGGAATAGCGCCGCTAAATGGCCACAAAAAAGGGCCTGCGAAAGCAGGCCCTTTTTGTATTGATTGCGCAGCGACTTAACGCTTCGAGAACTGGAACGAACGACGCGCCTTGCGCTTACCGTATTTCTTACGTTCCACAACACGGCTGTCGCGGGTCAGGAAGCCCGCGGCTTTCAAGGCACCGCGCAGGCTGGGATCGTACAGTTGCAGGGCTTTCGAGATGCCGTGCTTGACCGCACCGGCCTGACCGGTCAGGCCACCGCCCTTGACGGTTGCAACAACGTCAAACTCACCTTCAACACCGGCAACCTGAAACGGCTGGCGCAGAATCAGCTGCAAAACGGGACGTGCAAAATAAGTGTCCTGGTCCTTGCCGTTCACGGTGACCTTGCCGGATCCCGGCTTGATCCAGACGCGGGCAACAGCGTCCTTACGTTTGCCGGTCGCATAGGCGCGGCCCAGCTCGTCGCGCACGGGCTCACGTGCAACAACTTCTTCGGCCACGGTTTCAACGCCTGCGACGGCGCTCAGCTCTTCGAGAGTATTGATCTGATCAGCCATCGGTCATTAGCTCCGGGTGTTTTTCTTGTTCATGGACTTAACGTCCAGAACTTCGGGGGCCTGGGCCTCGTGCGGGTGCTCGGCACCGGCATAAACGCGCAGGTTGGTCATCTGTTGACGTGCCAGACGGTTGCCCGGCAGCATGCGCTTGACCGCCTGGGTCACGACGCGCTCGGGGTGTGCACCTTCCAGGATCTGCTGCTTGGTGCGCGACTTGATGCCGCCCGGGTGGCCCGTGTGCCAGTAGAAGTTTTCTTCGCGCTTCTTGCCGGTCATCTGGATTTTGTCAGCGTTGATCACGATGACATTGTCGCCCATATCCATGTTCGGGGTGAACGATGCTTTGTGTTTGCCACGCAGGCGCATGGCGACGATCGAGGCAAGACGGCCCAGAACAACGCCTTCGGCGTCGATCAGGATCCATTTCTTGTCGATGTCTGCAGGTGTTGCAGAAAAGGTTTTCATGGCAGGATAGTCCTGTTTGATGTGAAAGACCGCCCCAAGCGGAGCGGCCTGAATTCGATGGACGGGTTTTATGAGGACAGGATGCGCAGGTCAAGCGCAGTAAATCTATTTTTCTCATTAATAATCAATGCATTATAAAATAGGTATTATTATACCCCAACTTCAGACGCTGATTTGCTCGGGTGGATTATCCAGCAATGCCCGCAAACGCAGCAGGGCGTCTTCGAACTTTTCCAGCGAGACATGGCCGTTGACGGCAATACGAACCGCGTTCGGAGCACGCCCATCGCGCAACGCAAATTCATCGGCTGAACGCAGCTGAATCCCTTCGCGCTCTGCCGCGCGGCTAAAGGCGGCCGATCGCCAGCCCGATGGCAGGTTCAGCCAGACAAAGGGAACATCGGGCGCCCAGTTCAGGTCGAAACCACCCAGCGCATTTACAGCGACCCGCACATACTCGCCCATTCGGGAACGCACATCCCGCGCCAGACCCCGCGTGCGCGGATCGGACAGCAGCAATCTGGTCAGTTCGGCCAGCGGCTGCGCCAGACCGAAATACCCGTATTCCGCCGACCGTCTAAGATCGGCGCTGCGATCCCGCGGGGCAATTGCAAAGCCGACCCGCAAGGCCGGTGTCAGGATTTTCGAAATCGATGACACATGCCATCCTCGCTCGGGCGCCAGCGCGCGGTAACTGGGTTCGCGGGCATCGCCCATGCGATAGCAATCGTCCTCGACAATCTGCACATTATAGCGACGCGCGACCTCGACCACTTCTTTGCGGCGCTCCAGCGGAGTATGCACGCCGGTCGGGTTCTGCACCTCGGGCGACACGCACACAGCCTGTACGGCCGTCTGTCGCATCACGTGATCCATCGCCGCAGGATCTATGCCCCACTTGTCCATCCTAATACCCATCACCTCGGCGCGCATCAGGTCGCCTGCACGACGAAAGCCCGCGTAAGACAAATCCTCGACCAGTACGACCGGTCTTGGGCCGTGCAAAATGGTCTGAAACACCAGGCACAACCCGTTTTGTCCACCATGGGTCAGCACAATGTCATCATGGCTCAGCGCGCCCAAAGGCAAATCCGCCAGCCAGTCTACCACAGCCTGGCGCATCGGCTGATACGCATCCCGGGTCGGGTAATTCAGAAACAGGCGCGGATCGGCCTTGGCTACCTCTTGCAGACACTCGCGGATCAGCGCCACCTGCCCCACATCCGCCAGCCGAGGGCTGAACAGGCTGACATTTGTATCATGCGCATCTTCGCGCAGGTACAATTGCCGGGCCCAGACATCATCCAGCAGCGGAGACTTGGGCGGAGCAACAAATGTACCACGCCCAACTTCGGCTTGTACCAATCCTTCATCTGTCAAAATCGTATAGGCCCGCGCGACGGTTCCAGGCGTAATTTGCAATCTGTAGGCCAGTTCGCGCACCGGAGGCAACTTAACACCGACATCCAGCGTTTTGTTTTCAATCGCTTTTCGGATCGTTTCAGCCACCAGTGTGTATTTTGGGCCCTTGGATTTGGGCAGCTTCTCTGGCCAAATTGTATCCATTACAATTCATCCTTTGATTCTGTCACAATTTTGAATGTATTAAGTACACATAGCAATATGCTCAACTTTGTGTCAATACAATTTGAAAGGAATACCAAGATGACACGCACCATGCACACCCCCGCCCTTCGGCTGCTGAACGACAGTCCCAGACTGCCGCTGATCGCCACGCTGGCCGTGCGGTTTGCGGCTGCTGTCACGCAATGGGAACGTCGCCGCCGCAGTCGCGTCAACCTGGGCAGGCTGGACGATCGCCTCCTGCAAGATGTCGGTCTGACCAAATCGCAAGCCGAGCGCGAGATAAAGCGGTACTTCTGGCAGCTTTAAACCATCCCCAGTCCCATTACGGGACATCTTCCCTGGCCGGGGCCTGCCCCCGGCCTTTTTTTATCCAAATCCAGCCGCTGCCGATCCGACCGGGGGAATTGAATAGGTCATGGTAGCACGCGCCACAGGATGTGCGCCGCCATCTGAATAGATCAGAACATCCCCAACAGCCAGGGTGCGCCCCAGTTTCAGCAACCGGCACCGCCCGATCAAATCGGCACCGCCATCAGGTTTGCGCAAAAAATCCAGCGAGCTGCTGGTGGTAACGGCAAGCGATTGCCGTCCTTTGCGGGCCAAGACCATGGCGTAGACACAGACATCCGCCAACCCAAACATGGACGGGCCCGAGACAGTCCCGCCAGGGCGCAGATGCCGGTCTTCGACGACCAGACGCATGGTCAGGGTGTCTTCGGTCAGGTCTTCGACGACAAAGTCCTTATGCACCTGTGGAAACACCTCTGTCAGATATTGTGACAACTCGTCCCGGTTCATCGCCAAAGCCATGCTTTCCCTCCTTACATTCGCGCCCTAGAGTTGGCCAACAGCCAGCGGGAGGGCAAGATGGCAATTCTGGAACGTAACGACACGGGCGCGGTGGCCCATCTGAAACTGAACGCACCAGACCGGCTGAATGCGCTGAGCGATGAAATGCTGGCGGCCTTGCAGTCCGAATTCGACGGGCTGCGCGAAGACACCGCAGTGCGGGCCATTGTGTTGTCAGGCGCGGGCAAGGCGTTCTGCGCTGGTCATGACCTGAAACAGATGACGGCAGGCCGGCAGGCCGAAGACGGCGGTAAAGCGTATTTCCAGGACCTCTTTGCGCGCTGCGCCAAAATGATGACAACTATAAAGTCCCTGCCGCAACCCGTCATCGCACAGGTTCACGGGATTGCCACCGCCGCCGGATGCCAGCTGGTCGCGACCTGCGATCTTGCCATCGCCGCAGAAGGCACCCGATTTGGCGTGAACGGCGTCAACATTGGGCTGTTCTGCTCTACGCCTATGGTGGCGCTCAGCCGAAACATACCCAGAAAACAGGCGTTTGAAATGCTCACAACCGGTGATTTCATTTCGGCCGAGCGCGCCGCAGAGCTGGGCCTGATCAATCGTGTGGTGCCACAAATGCTGCTGGAGCACGATACGATGTCTTTGGCAGAGCAGCTTGCCTCCAAGCTGGGCACCGCCGTCAAAATCGGGAAAGAGGCGTTTTATCAGCAGCTTGAGATGTCTCTGGAACAGGCCTATGCCTATACCGGAGACGTGATGGCACAGAATATGCTGCATCGCGACACGGAAGAAGGCATTTCGGCCTTTATTGAAAAACGTCGCCCAAATTGGACGCAATAAAGCAATTGTTACGAACATTTTTTGCCACTGTTTTCATTTTTGCACTTTTCAAAGGGGCGACACTGTGGCAATGCTGAGTCAAGGCTACGGCCTTAATGACACTTTTGGGTCGCCGTGGGCGGAAGGTCCCTCCAAGCTGGTCTCTCTCACCGGCGTCGACATTCCCGCAGCGGCGACCCCAAGACTTCCCTGAAAAATAGCTGCAACCACCCCGGGTCCGAGTTGCGTCTGCGTGTTCCCTGCCCTATGTGGCAGCGCATGACACAAGCATTGCATATCGTGGGCGGCGGCATGGCCGGGTCCGAGGCAGCGTGGCAGGCCGCGCAAATGGGCGTGGATGTCACCATCCATGAAATGCGGCCCAAGACCGGCACCTTTGCGCATCAGACCGGCAATCTGGCCGAGATGGTGTGTTCCAATTCATTCCGGTCCGATGACGATGAACAGAACGCCGTGGGCCTGCTGCATTGGGAAATGCGGGCTGCCGATGGTTTGATCATGGCCACGGCGGATACGCATCGCCTGCCTGCGGGCGGTGCGCTGGCCGTGGATCGCGACCCGTTCGCCGAAACGGTCACAGCAAGGCTGCGTGCGCATCCCCGCATAACGGTGCTGGACGAAGAAATCACGGACTTGCCGCAGGACGGACATTGGATCATCGCGACAGGACCATTGACCTCGGCCCCGCTGGGACAGGCCATTCAGGCCGAGACCGGCGCCGACGCTCTGGCCTTTTTTGATGCCATCGCCCCGATTGTCTATGCGGACAGTATCGATATGAGCACCGCGTGGATGCAATCGCGCTACGATAAGGGCGAAACCGAAGCGGAACGCACGGCCTATCTGAACTGCCCAATGGACCGTGATCGGTATGAGGCGTTTATCGATGCGCTGCTGTCCGCTGACAAGACCGAGTTCCACGCAGGCGAAACCGCAGGGTATTTCGACGGCTGCCTGCCGATCGAAGTCATGTCCGAGCGCGGTCGAGAGACCTTGCGCCACGGCCCGATGAAACCGGTCGGGTTGACCAATCCGCATCAACCGGATGTGAAACCGCATGCCGTGGTCCAGCTGCGTCGTGACAACGCGCTGGGCACCCTGTTCAACATCGTGGGATTCCAGACCAAGATGAAACACGGCGCGCAGACCGAGGTTTTCCGCATGATCCCCGGTTTGGAAAACGCCAGCTTTGCGCGTTTGGGCGGCATTCATCGCAACACATTCATCAATTCGCCCACCCTGCTGGATGCGCAGATGCGCTTGAAATCCCGCCCGAATATCCGCTTTGCCGGGCAGATTACAGGCGTTGAAGGTTATGTTGAAAGCGCGGCGATGGGTCTGCTGGCAGGCCGTCTGGCCGCGGCCCAGATATTGGGGCAGTCGTTGCCCGATGTCCCCCAGGACAGCGCGATGGGTGCACTGATCCATCATATCACCGGCGGGGCCGAAGCTCGGACCTTTCAGCCTATGAACGTGAATTTCGGCCTGTTTCGCCCTGTGGACGGGCTGAAAGGTGGCCGGCGGGGCCGCAAGGATCGGTACAAGGCGTATACGGATCGCGCCAAGGCGGTCTGGACGGACTGGCTGCGGAATTGCTGACTGGACGCGGTGACGCCGCGCGGCTTAGCATATATGGATGAGCACGAAATTCTTCGACAACTTGTACACTCTCGGAACACCGGACGAAACAGAAGATCTCTATCAGAAATGGGCCGCCACCTATGAGGACGAAGTGGCCAAGCAAGGATATGTCACCCCCGGACGGGTGGCGGCCGCCCTGTGGTCCGTGATGCCACACCCGCAGACACCGGTTTTGGATTATGGATGCGGGACCGGATTGTCCGGACTGGCCCTGAAACAAGTCGGGTTTGAAGTGATCGACGGTATAGATCCGACCCCGAACATGATCCGCGAGGCCGAAAGCAAGGGTCTGTATCGCAGTCTGTCCAGTTTCGACATCACGGACCGGTCGCCATTGGTTCAGAATGCTTACAGGCTGATGACCGCCATTGGAGTGATCGGCCCAGGTGCCGCACCGCCGCAGACACTGGATATGCTGATGCATGCCTTGCCCAAAGATGGCATTCTGGCATTTTCCTTTAATGATCATACGCTTGCCGATCATACCTACACATCGCGTCTGAACGAATGGCTGGATATGGGCGCGGCCCGGCTGCTGTTTCGGGAACATGGGCCTCATCTGCCGGGAATAAACTTGAAATCTGACGTATACGTAATTGAAAAAACGTGACTTTTATCACACGATTTGCTCCGTCGCCAACAGGTCCCTTACATCTTGGTCACGCTTATTCGGCGCTGCTGGCCCATGACATGGCCCGGTCGGCGCAGGGCGATTTTCTGCTGCGCATGGAAGATATCGACCGTTCACGCGCCCGGTCGCGATGGGAGGATCAGATCTATGACGACCTCGCATGGCTGGGCCTGCATTGGCCGGAACCCGTCCTGCGTCAGTCGGAACGATTGGCGTTTTATGACAAGGCGCTGGATGTCCTGTGGGCGCAGAATCTGCTGTATCCCTGCACCTGCAACCGCAAGGACATTGCGGCCGCAGCCAGCGCACCGCAGGAAGGCATATCACCGATGGGACCGGATGGCATCATTTATCCCGGAACATGCCGCAGACGTTGGGAAAATCATAACTTGGCTGCGACGCAACGCCCCTATGACACACCCCTTAGGCTGAACATCGGCAGAGCGGCGCGCACGGTGGCGGCCAACACGCGTCTGGCTTTTGACGAACTCGGCTTTAGCCCCGATGGAAAAACCGGCCACATCCGTTTTACCCCGGACGCATTGGAAACGACCATCGGGGATGTTGTCCTGTCGCGCCGCGACATGGGAACGTCCTATCATCTGTCTGTCGTGCTGGACGACGCCGCGCAGCAGATCACACACGTGGTGCGCGGTCAGGATCTGTTTGACGCAACCCGTATCCACGTGCTGTTGCAGGCGCTGCTGGAATTGCCAACACCGCAGTACTACCACCATGCCCTGATCCGCGATGATGCCGGGAAACGGCTGGCCAAACGCGATGATGCGCGCGCCATTTCAACCTACCGGGCGCAGGGCGCCAGCGTTCAGGACATAAGGCACATGGTCGGCCTGTAGGGCAAATGGTGCAGCGCCGTGGCGGCCACCCGAGCGGCCGGACAGATGCACACTCAGGTCATTGGTTCCATCAGCACAACCTCAGTTCCGTCGCGGACCGCAGTATAAAAGCAGGTGCGACGCTTTGTGTGACAGGCCGGTCCCGTCTGATTGACCAGAACCAGCAGGCAGTCCCGATCGCAATCGACGCGGAAATCGACAAGTTCCTGAGTGTGGCCAGATGTTTCGCCCTTGATCCAGAACGCCTGACGTGAGCGCGACCAATAGGTCACCCGCCGGGTTTCCAGCGTACGCTCGATAGATTGATGGTTCATCCAGGCCATCATCAGAACCTCGCCAGAGCTTGCATCCTGCGCAACGGCTGGCACAAGACCGGCGTCGTTGTATTTCAGGCGTGCAGGATCGAAAGTGACCGTGTCAGACATGACAAAAACCTTTTGCATCGCGGGGGCTGGCGACTATGTATGAGGAACACGTGTCGAGGGAAAGCCATGAATGGCGAAAATGATCTGATAAAGCTGTATTCCGGGCGGATATTGGCGCTTGCCGCGGACATCCCGCATCTACAACGGCTGGATCGTCCGGATGCAACGGTCAAGAAACGGTCGCCGTTATGCGGTTCGACCGTCACGGTTGATGTGACTGTGCACGATGGCCGGATCAACGCCTTTGGGCAGGACGTAAAAGCCTGTGCGCTGGGACAGGCATCCGCGTCGGTTGTGGGCGACGCCGTCATCGGTGCAACGCGGGCTCAGGTTGAAACGGCGCGGGACCAACTGTCCGAGATGTTGAAAAAGGATGGCCCGGCCCCGGATGCGCCATTTGATGGGCTCAAGGTGCTGATGCCCGCGCGGGACTATAAAAACCGCCATGCCTCGATACTTTTGGCGTTGGATGCCACTGCCGAAGCCATGGAAAAAGCCGAACAGGCGAATTGCGCCTGACCGTGGTGTTTCCTGCCAAAGCTGTATAACCTCGGGCGAAATTCCGGGGAGTGGTGAGTTTGAATAATTTACTCGAGCATTTTGTTACGCTTTGGGTCGTTATCGACCCGATCGGAACAATCCCCGTTTTTATTGCAGTGACCGCCGGTATCCCGGTTGCGGCGCGGCGGCGTACTGCGTTGCTGGCCGCAGCAATAAGCGCGGGCGTGCTGTTGTTCTTTCTGGTTTTTGGCCAATTGCTGATCGAGGCGCTGGATATTGGACTGAACTCGTTTCAGGTCGCGGGCGGCATCATCCTGTTCCTGTTTGCCCTGACCATGATCTTTGGCGAAAGCAAACAAGAGATGGAGCGACGCGCCGCCGAGGACGATAAAGAAGACAAGACCCACACGCATAATCCGGCTATCTTTCCTTTGGCCGTGCCTTCACTGGCGTCGCCAGGGGCCATGCTTGCGGTTGTGATTCTGACCGACAACCACCGATACAGCGCAACAGATCAGGGCATCACCGCTTTGGTCATGCTGTCGGTCCTGCTGATCGCCTTTATTCTGATGCTTCTGGCCGAGCCGATCATTCGCTTTATCGGTCATTCGGGCGCGGCCATCGTCAGCCGGGTCATGGGCATGATTCTGGCGTCGGTTGCCGTCAACTCTGTGTTGTCGGCCATGCTGGAAATCATCAATACCGGGCAGTTGTAAAAAAACCGCCGCTCCTTCCGGGCGGAAAGAGCGGCGGCAGGCAATGCGTTACTCGTGTTGGGTCCGGAGATCTGTGCGGGGCCGAGGCATGGCCCCTCAAGGGGTTTGGGACAGGCAGGTCACCCTTGAACGTATTGGGGAAACACGCACAGATGAATCGGCACGAGAGCGCAGGCAGGAAGGCTTAGTACCCAACCGGAAGATGCAACGCGACCATCAGGATCACGATCAGCGACGCCACACCGGCAACATCCTGCAGGATGGTCGATTGCGAGCGATTGAACGCGGTCTTGATCTGGGTCAGCATGGGTCACCTCTTGGCCAGGCAATTAATCCTTTGTTGACCTTTTGTTCTCATATTTTCGAGGCGCAGTAAAGAACTTTTTAAGAACATTTGTGAACTTATGAGCTACAGATTCGTTAACCCACTGAAATCAAACGGATCGCCTGATCCTGTTTCATAAGCCAAAGCAGAACGCGGGCGGCCTGACCGCGCGGCGATGTCAGTTTCGGGTCCGTATTCAGCAGCGCCCGCGCATCCGACTGCGCAACTGCCATCAACCCGGCCTGCCGTTCCAGATCTGCAATTCTGAATTTGGGCAAACCGGATTGTGCGGTTCCGATCAGGTCTCCGGCACCGCGCATTTGTAGATCGGTTTCCGAAATGCGAAACCCGTCTTCGGTCTCACGCAACACCTCCAGCCGTTTGCGCCCCCCCTCGCTGAGCGGTGGCTGATACATCAGCAAGCAGGTTGAAGCCGCCTCACCCCGGCCAACACGTCCGCGCAACTGGTGTAACTGAGCCAGACCAAACGTCTCTGCCCGTTCGATCACCATGATCGACGCATTTGGCACGTCGACGCCAACCTCGATCACGGTTGTCGCCACCAGAACCTTGGTTTGCCCGGTCTGAAACGCGCTCATCGCCGCGTCTTTGTCGGCGGACTGCATCTGACCATGCACAAGGCCGACAACACCTTCGCCCAGGATCGCACGCAGCCGCTTGAACCGCTCTTCTGCGGCTGTCAGGTCGGACACCTCTGATTCATCAACCAGCGGGCAGACCCAATAACACTGCCGACCCTCGGCAATCGCGCCCCGCAGATGTTCGACCACCTCATCCGTGCGCTGTGTGCTGACAATGGCTGTTTTGATTGGCTTACGACCCGGTGGCTTTTCATCCAGAACCGAGACATCCATATCCCCGTACTGCGCCAGCGCCAGGCTGCGCGGGATCGGTGTCGCCGTCATCACCAGCACATCGGCCCCCTGCCCTTTGTCTGACAGTTCCATCCGTTGCCGCACGCCGAACCGGTGCTGTTCATCGACAATGGCCAGTCGCAGGCCCTGAAACGCCACATCGGCCTGAAACACTGCATGTGTGCCCACAAGGATCTGAATGTCGCCCTTTTGCAATGCGTCCAGTTTTGCGCGACGTTCAGCGCCCTTGTCCCGCCCCGTCAGTATTTCCAGCACCACACCGGCATCTTCTGCCATCGGGCGCAGACCTTCCAGATGCTGTCGCGCCAGAATCTCGGTCGGGGCCATCATGACGCCTTGTCCGCCAGCCTCAACCGCAACCAGCAAGGCCATGAAAGCCACCAGCGTTTTGCCCGCCCCGACATCGCCCTGTAGCAGCCGGTTCATTCGCGAGGGCCCGGCCATATCGTCCGAAATATCCTGAATCGCGCGGGACTGAGCCACGGTGGGGCGGTATGGCAGGCTGGACAGCACCTTGGATTGCAACGCCCCGGTCCCAACGCTGATCAAGCCGCGCGCCTTGCGTTCACGCTGCCGCGCCAGAGCCAGTGTCAGCTGGTGCGCAAACAGCTCATCATAGGCCAGTCGTTCGCGGGCGGGGGCGTGTTGCGCCACATCATCTGCACCCTGCGGATTATGCGCGGTATGGACTGCGTCATGCCAGGTTGGCCAGGCCTTAGCGCTGATTTGGGCGGGGTCGATCCATTCTGCCAGATCGGGCGCCCGGGCCACAGCGCTGCGCGCCATCTTGAATGCAGTCTTTTGAGTCAATCCCTGTGTGAGATGATAAACCGGTTCAAATTCGGGTATGTCGGCAGATTGTTCCACAGGCAGCATGTGATCAGGATGCACCATTTGCGCCACCCCGTCGAACAGCTCCAGCTTGCCGGAGATCAGCCGCCGAGAGCCCTGCGGCAGTACCTTGTTCAGGTAATCACCGCGGGCATGAAAAAACACCAGTTGAAAATCAGCCTGCTGATCTTCGACATGCACACGGTAAGCCCCGCCTTTGGTTCGCGGTGGCCTGTGCGTGCCAACCGTCACTTCGACGGTCAGGGTTGTGGGCAGATCAGCACCTTGTATCGTGTCGCGTCTGCGACGGTCGACCACCGCGTAAGGCAAGCCGAACAAAACGTCCCGAGGCGTTTCCGTCCCGGTTTGCGCCATGATCTGTGCGGTTTTGGGGCCAACACCGTCCAGCGTTTCGAGCCCGGCAAACAAAGGGAACAGCTGTTCTGGCCGCCCGCTCATGCGTCCCCGATCAGCTGCAACCAGCCATCCTCATCCAGTGTCTCGATGCTTAGCTCTGCCGCCTTCTTCGCCTTTGAGCCGGCCCCCGGTCCAGCGACCAGCAGATCGGTCTTTTTGCTGACCGACCCCGACACCTTGGCCCCCAGCGCCTCGGCCCGTGCCTTGGCTTCGGCGCGGGTCATCTTTTCCAATGTGCCCGTGAACACAACCGTTTTGCCTGCAACCGGGCTGCCCGATACGTCCGGGCGCTTGGCGTCCTGAACGTGAAGTTGCGAAACCAGCGCATCAATGCTGGCGCGTTCCGCCGGTTGATTGAAGGCCGCGACCAAAGCCCGCGCCATAACCTCACCCACCCCGTCGATGCTGAGCAGATTATCCCATTCCGGACCTTCGAAACCGGCCGCATCCGTCACGGCCTGTTCAAATTCGACCCACTTGCCATACTGGTTTGCGATCAGGTTCGCCGCAGCCTCGCCCGTGTGCCGGATACCCATGGCAAACAACAGGCGGCCAAACGGGATTACGCGTTTTTCATCAATGGCCGCCCACAGGTTTCCGGCACTTTGCGCGCCCCAGCCCTTGCGATTGGCCAGCTTGTTCAGATTTGCCGCATCACGCTGCTGTAACGTAAAGATGTCGACCGGCGCCTTGATCGGCAGGTCCGGATCGTCATGGAACATCTCGATCTGGCGGGCCCCCAGCCCTTCGATATCAAACGCTTTGCGCGACACAAAATGTTTCAGCTTCTCAACAGCTTGCGCAGGACAAATCAGACCTCCGGTGCAACGCCGGACGGCGTCTCCTTCTTCGCGGATCGCGTCGCTGTCACATTCGGGGCAACGGGTCGGGAAATCATAGGGGACTGCATCCTTGGGCCGTTTTGAGATATCGACATCGGCAATCTTGGGGATCACATCCCCGGCCCGGTAAACCTGCACCCAATCGCCGATACGAATGTCCTTGCCATCCCGAATGTCGCCTCCTTTGGCATCGCGCCCGGCGATATAATCTTCGTTATGCAAGGTGGCATTGGACACAACCACACCGCCCACGGTCACCGGATGCAGGCGTGCGACAGGGCTGAGCGCGCCGGTGCGGCCGACCTGAATATCGATCGCCTCAAGCCGGGTCCATGCAAGTTCGGCCGGAAACTTATGCGCGATTGCCCATCTGGGGGTGGTGGACCGGAACCCAAGGCGGGATTGCAGGGCCAGGTCGTTTACCTTGTACACAACCCCATCGATATCATAGCCCAGTGTCGATCTCTGCGCCTCGATCTTGCGATACTGCGCCAGCAGATCATCTGTGCTGTGACACAGCCGGGTCAGGTCATTTGTGGAAAAACCAAAGGTGCTGAGTCGGTGGATTGCATCAATTTGCGTATCGGCCAGCGGAGTCGAAAGCTCACCCCAGGCATAAGCAAAGAATTTCAGCGGTCGCGACCGCGTGATCTGCGCGTCCAACTGCCGCAAAGACCCCGCTGCGGCATTTCTGGGGTTGGCAAAGACCTTGCCGCCCGCCTCCGTCTGGCGTTGATTCAGCAGGTCAAAATCGTCATGGGCCATATAGACTTCGCCCCGGACCTCTAAAACCGCAGGGGCATCGGGAATGTGATGCGGGATGTCCGAAACCGTCATTGCGTTGGCTGTAACGTTCTCTCCTACTTCGCCGTCACCGCGCGTTGCGGCCTGAACCAGGGCTCCGTCCTCATAGCGCAATGACAGTGACAAGCCGTCAATCTTGGGCTCTGCGGTATACGACAAGGGGGCAGTTTCCGGCAGGCCCAGATATTTTCGGATCGAACGGTCAAAATCCACAACATCTTCATCGTCAAACGCGTTGCCCAAAGACATCATGCGGATGACATGGGTGACCTTGGAAAAACCTTCGGCGGGACGGGCGCCGACCTGCTCTGACGGGCTGTCCTGGCGTTTGAGATCCGGAAACCTGATTTCTATCGCAGCATTGCGTTTTTTCAGCCCGTCGTATTCGGCGTCTGAAATTTCGGGGGCATCTTCCGCGTGGTACAGTCTGTTTGCCCGTATCAGAATCCGGGCCAGGCGCGCCAGTTCTGTGCGTGCCTCTTCCCGTGTCAGGTCATTAATCGAAATTGAGTCGCTCATGCCCTTGCCCTATCACGCAGTCTTGGGTCCCAGTGATAGGGCGAGGGCATGGCCAGGTCCAGATGTGCTGAGCCGTGAGTGAAAATGCCGCCCCGGACCAGCGACGGCATGTAAGTGAACCGTCAGGCGCCGACGGCGATCCGGGTTTCGTCTGCCGAGTTGTTTTGCGGATCGCGCAGCACATAGCCGCGACCCCAAACCGTTTCGATGTAATTGTCGCCGCCTGTCGCATTGCTGAGCTTTTTGCGCAACTTGCAGATGAAAACATCAATGATCTTCAATTCAGGCTCATCCATTCCGCCATAAAGATGATTCAGAAACATCTCTTTCGTCAGGGTTGTTCCCTTGCGCAGGCTCAGAAGTTCCAGCATCTGATATTCCTTGCCGGTCAGATGAACGGTCTTGCCATTCACCTCGACCGTCTTGGCATCCAGATTGACTGCAACGCTGCCGGTATGAATGACGGATTGCGAATGGCCTTTCGATCTTCGGATGATGGCATGAATGCGCGCCACCAGTTCTTCGCGGTGAAAAGGCTTGGTCAGATAATCATCCGCGCCAAAACCGAAGCCTTTGATTTTGCTTTCCGTATCGTCCGCGCCCGACAAAATCAGTATGGGCGTTTCGACCCGCGCGATGCGCAGCTGTCGTAATACTTCGTGCCCGTTCATATCAGGCAGATTCAGGTCCAGTAAAATAAGATCATAATCATAGAGCTTTGCCAGATCGATCCCTTCTTCCCCCAGATCCGTCGCATATACATTCAGGTTCGCATGCGTCAGCATCAATTCAATGCTTTTGGATGTGGTCGGATCATCCTCGACAAGAAGTACTCTCATTTCACTGCTCCAATTCGGGTCAAAAATTCCAATTAAAATAAAACCTGACCAAGAATGGTTAATCTGAAGTTACCGTTGAATCATTTATTCATGTTCGCCCTTAGGTTGTCGATATTTTTTTAACGCTGTGACCTTTAATGCATCCACACCGTGATCGGCAACGGCCGAGGCCCAGCTGTTAAATTCCTCATCGCTGATGCCATAGCGCCGTTTCGCGTCCGACAGGGTGATCAACCCGTATAGAACACCGCGCACAACCAGAATCTTGCGCGATGCAACCCACCGCGTGGTATCATCCGGGGGCAGATCAGCGCGCGACAAAACCGTTCCATCCGGCAAGGTGACGGACCTTGGTCCTTCAACTTTGTGCAAAAACATCTTTCAACCCTTTTTCTGCTGCGACAAAGCTGCGCCCAGCCTACTTAAAAGGGGATGAAACCGCCTCTTGAGAGTGTGTAGAATTTTCCTATATTCTGCCGGTCTTTCTTAACCCGGAACGGAATCACCATGGCCCTGGCTGCCGAAACCGAACTCAATTCCCTTGGCTTTGCCAAATCGCCCTCTCAAACGCGGGTGGTTGTTGCGATGTCCGGTGGCGTCGACAGCTCGGTCGTTGCCGCCTATCTGGCGGATCAGGGGTATGACGTGGTCGGTGTCACCCTGCAATTGTATGACCACGGGGCGGCTCTGGCCAAGAAAGGGGCCTGTTGCGCCGGGATAGATATTCACGATGCGCGCCGCGTGGCAGAAGAACGCGGATTTCCGCATTACGTGCTGGACTATGAAAACATATTCAAAGATGCCGTGATCGACGAATTTGCCGACAGCTATCTGGCCGGTGCAACCCCGGTGCCCTGTATCCGGTGCAACGAGCGCGTCAAATTCAAGGACCTGTTGGAAACCGCCAAGGATCTTGAGGCTGACTGCATGGCAACCGGTCACTACATTCAACGCAAGATGGGTCTGAACGGGCCAGAGCTGCACAGCGCCGAGGATGCAAACCGGGATCAGTCTTACTTTTTGTTTTCCACAACGCCGGATCAGCTGGATTTCCTGCGCTTCCCTCTGGGCCATTTGCCGTCCAAGGACGCGACCCGCGAGATGGCGGCACAGTACGGCCTGGCCGTTGCCGACAAGCCGGACAGCCAGGACATCTGTTTTGTGCCAAACGGAAATTACGCCAGTGTCATCGAAAAGCTGCGCCCCGGTGCGGCGGACCCGGGCGAGATCGTGCATGCCGATGGCCGCGTCTTGGCCAAACATGACGGCGTGATCCACTATACGATCGGACAACGCCGCGGTCTGGGCATTGGCGGGCTGAGCGAGCCATTATACGTGGTCAGACTGGATGTCGATCGCAAGCAGGTTGTTGTCGGCCCCAAGGATATGCTGGCCACCCGCACCGTTCCGGTGCGCGAGATTAACTGGCTGGGCGATGCGGCGTTCACCTCTCGGTCCGAATGGCATCTGTCGGTCAAGGTCCGCTCGACCCGCCCCCCGCGTGAGGCGATTGTCCGGCCTTTGTCCGACACAACGGCCGAAGTTGAATTGCTGACCCCCGAAGAAGGGATTTCACCGGGTCAGGCTTGTGTGTTTTATGCAAACGAAGGCAGCCGGATTTTTGGCGGTGGTTGGATCTGGCGCGGCTATTAGAGTGCGTCAGTCCACGAATTGCTGAGGATGTAAAGCCCGGCGCAGATCATCACATAAGGCACCAGTTTTTCCAGCTTGCGCGCAAAAGCCCCGGTCATGAACGGGGCTTTTGACCCTAAGGCTGCAACGGCGGTCAGACCCAGCGCAGCCGCGCCAGCGCCGATCAGACCAGCGCTGCGGAACCCCGGTGCCGAATCCGCCAATAAAGGCGCCAGCACTGCAAAAGTATCCATCGACAAGCTGACAAACAGCATTGAGATCACCAGGGTCGACGCGCCGGTCGATACGTTCGGCGTGTCGCCCGGACCGGGCGCGCGAAACTGTCGTATCAGGCCCAGTATACCCAGTGACAACGGCACCAGCCCCAGATACCCGGCCCAATGCGGAATGACATCATCGACACCCAAGGCAAACAGAAAGGCCACCGCGATGACAATGATCTGCGCCAGAAGAAAACCGCAGACCGCACGCCATGGGCCGGACACCATCATCAGCGCCAGCAGCGCAGCCAGATTATCCAGATTGGTCATCACCTGCGCCATAAAGGCCGACAGGGCAAAAATGGCGTAGTCCAGCATCACGTATCCATCCGCCGCAGCACCGCTTTGGCCGCGCGCAAACCGGGTGCTTCGCCACCGCGACCAAGCCGCTCCATCGTGTCTTCCATCGCCTGCCGCTGGGCGTAGGGTGCGTCGGCCACGCTGCGCAGCGCGTGGGCGATCTGGTCCGGTGTGCAGTCATCCAGAAGACACTCCGGCACAGCGTGCGTTTCCGAGACCAGATTGACCAGTGTCACCGTATCCAGTTTGACCATCCGTTCGGCTATTTTCTGCGTCAGCCAGCTCAGCCGGTATGCGATCACCATGGGCGTCGCCTGCGCCGCCAGCTCCAAAGAGACGGTACCGGATGCAGCCAAGGCCAAATCCGCTGCGGCAAAAGCCGCCCGTTTGTGCAACGCGGCCTGATCCGGCGGCATATCCCGAGGATCGACAACGATTGGCGAACCCGGCCAGTCCTGAATGTGGTGTTCCACAGCCTCGACCATATGTGCAACCGCAGGCACCACGACCCGGGCCTCTGGTCGGTCTTTTAGA
Source organism: Pseudomonadota bacterium (assembly GCA_039028255.1). Classification (GTDB taxonomy): domain Bacteria; phylum Pseudomonadota; class Alphaproteobacteria; order Rhodobacterales; family Rhodobacteraceae; genus Ruegeria. The sequence goes on from JBCCIK010000006.1 coordinate 45,582, forward strand.
TACAGCGACAGAGCTTGACCAAAAACGGGTGCCAGGCGCTCTACCTCGCCTTTACGCGATCCGGGCAGAGCCAGCACAATAGGAGCGTCACCGATTCTGCAGGCAGCGCGAAGCTCGGAAATCTGCGAATGCGTCGCCATCGGTTCACTGGCCACTGGGTGCCCGACGAAATCGCACTCCATCCCTGCGCGCTCCATAAAAGGAGGCTCAAACGGCAGCAAGGCCAGAACGTGGTCGATAACCCGCGCCATCTTGTCCGCACGTCCCGGTCGCCAGGCCCAGACACTGGGTGCCACGTAATGCACCGTGCGCACAGCACTGCCTGCTTTGACGATCTTTGCCACCCGCAGCGAAAAGTCCGGACTGTCAATTGTGATCAGTACATCCGGCCGCGTATCCAGAACGGCCTGCGCAGTTTCGGCAATACGACGTTTGAGATGGAAGAATTTGGGCAGAACTTCGACCAGACCCATGACGCTAAGCTCGGACATCGGAAATCGGCTGACAAGGCCCTGAGCCTGCATCAGCGGTCCCCCGACCCCATCGAATTCGATATCAGGCAGCAGGGTCTTTAACCCCTCCATCAGTGCGCCGCCCAACCGGTCGCCCGAAGGTTCACCGGCGACCAGAAACACGCGCATCAAACTGCCCGTTCGCGGATGTAAAGGAACACACCCAGACGATTGCACGCCTCGACAACCTGTTCGCGTTGCAACACCAGAACGCCACCTTTTTCAACGACGATGCCCGTCAGACCTGCCGCAACAGCACGGGTCACGGTGTCCGGCCCGATGGCAGGCAGATCGGCGCGCCGGTCCTGATCGGGTTTTGGTGCCTTGAACAAGACACCGCCCCCCGCATCTGGCCGTTGCGCCAGCGACTGCAACATCCAGTCGGTTCCAAAAATACCCTCGATCGCCAAAACCTGCCCTTTGTAGACAGCGCAGGCCTGTCCGATATCCGTTGTGCCCATGACCCGCACGACGCCGGCGGCGCGCACAGCATCTGTCATGTCCGCCTCGGAAGGCTGCGCCTCTGACAGGCATCCCAAAGGCGGAAGCAGGCCGGGCGCAAGCTCATGCGCGGCGCACACCTGTAATCCCGATTGTTCGAACACGCCAATAACCGCGCGCAAGGCCGCATCATCGCCCGATAGCATCGCCTGTTGCAGCACAGGGACAAGCGGCAGCGTCGCCGCATCAATGCGGGACGGATCAATAACCGGTCGCCGCACGGCCCCGGCCATGCACAACCGGGTCACGCCACGGGCTTTCAGTTCGGCTATAAAACTGCCCAAATGCTCTAGCGGGAACACCACGTCCGGTGACAGCGTGTCGGGCAAAAACCCTTCCATAGCGCAGATCAAAGGGCGTTCAGACAGGTCTGCAACCACCGCGTCGGGCAAAAAACCGGTTCCAGCAATCAGGGCCAGCATGCGATCACTTTCCGGGCGTCAGAAAGGACCGGTCAGTCTGACCGGTCACAAAATCGACAATGCGCTGCACGTACTCGCTTTGCGTATCTTCGCCGGCCCGCTTGACGCGCTCTTGAAAGGTGCCGTCACCTTCGGACAGTTCGCGGAATGCCGCCCGCAAGGCCGAGATATCGTCCCGCGCAACACCGCGCCGCTTTAGTCCAACCAGATTCAGGCCGTCCAGTTCCCCCCTTGGCGCCTGTACCAGACCGTAGGGGATTACATCCTTGGGCACCATGGTCAACGCACCGATGATTGCACCGCGCCCGACGCGCACCCATTGATGCAGGCCAGAGATACCGCCGATGATCACGTCGTCTTCGACAACGCAGTGGCCTGCCGCACCGGCGTGATTCACCATGATCACCCGGTTTCCGATCTGAACGTCATGCGCGACATGGACACCTGCCATAAACAGACAATCATCGCCGATCCGGGTCACCCCGCCGCCACCGCTGGTGCCGGTGTTGATGGTCACATGCTCGCGGATGCGATTGCGCTGACCGATTTCCAGCCTTGTATCTTCGCCGCCGAATTTCAGATCCTGAGGAATTTCACCAATGACGGAAAAGTTGAAGATGACAGTGTCATCACCAACCGACGTCGCGCCGGTCACTACCACATGCGATTTCAATTCCACCCGATCGCCCAGCCTGACCCGGGCGCCAACGTAGCAGAACGGACCAATGACACAGTCCTGGCCGATCTGCGCCCCCTCTTCAACTATCGCGCTTGGATGGACACTGCTCATGCTGTCTTTTCCATGTCCCAATCGACATAGGCGGAAAACTCGGCCTCGGCGGCCACCTCTCCTTCTACCGTGGCCCGACCGCTGAACTTGAACAATTTACCGCCTTTTTTACCGCGCAGCGTTTCCACATGCATTTCCAAAACGTCACCCGGCACCACTTTGCGGCGGAATTTGCATTTGTCGATGCTCATGAAATAGATCAGCAGTTCGGTATCGATCACGTCCATACCCACCCCCAGCATCACGCCTGCGGTCTGTGCCATGGCTTCGACAATGGTTACGCCAGGCATGATCGGGGTGCCCGGGAAATGCCCCTGGAAATGCGGCTCGTTCATCGTGACGTTCTTGATACCGAGGGCCGAGTGATACCCCGAAATATTCACCACTTTGTCAACCAGCAGGAACGGGTAGCGATGCGGCAAAATCCGCTGGATCAGCTGAATGTCGGCGCTTTTTGTGTCCGTGGTCATTATGCACGTGTCCCGTTTTGGTTGTCTCTTTGCCGCGTGGTTAGCAACACAGGCCTCCGAGGGCAAGCAAACCTATTCGCCCTTGCCGTCCTGCAATCCGGTGCCATCACCGATCGCTGCGTCAATACGTGAAATCGCAATATCAGTAATGTCGGATGTGTCCGCGCTGAGAAATACGCTGGACCGTTCCAGAATGATTGTCGCACCGGTTTCGCGCAGCAGATCAATCAGCACAGGCTGTGCAAGCTCGTAAAATACCTGACGATCTTCTTCGCTGCGCCGTGCCAGCGCATCAAGTTTCGCGCGCTGCCCCTCGCGGTGCGACTGCACCTTTTGATCAAACGCCTCGGCCAGCGGGCGGAATTCATCTGTCGACAGCTCGGCCCGTTTGTCTGTCAGGTCTTTTTCTTCGGTGCTCAGTTCGGCCACGATCCTTTCGTTTTCCTCGGCCAGCAAAGCGCCTTCCTGTTCGATGTCACGCAGGACGCGACGGCCATAGGCGGACTCGGTAAACAGACGTTCGCTGGAAACGGTCAGAACCATTGTCTGCGTTACACCAAGTTGTTGCGCCGGGGCCGGACCCGCGCACACCAACATCATCAACACGCAAAGGGCCCGCAAAGGGCCCATTTGACGTGTCACAGCAAGCGTGATCATGACCGATCAGAACCGGGCCTGAATCGTCAAGTCGAAATTCTGCTCCTTGTCGAATTCTTCTTTTTTGAGCGCTTTGGAAAAGTTGAAGCGCAGCGGACCGAACGGGGTGTCCCAAAGAACCGACAGGCCAATGACATGACGTATGGAACCATTTGCGCCCACAATCGTCGCCCCGGCCGTATTGACGTTGTCAACATTGTAGAGGTTTCCGAAGTCGTAGAATATGCCTCCGCGCAGCCCGAGTTCTTCGGGCAGACCCAGCGGAAAATCGGATTCCAGACGGGCCACCCAGTAATAGTTACCGCCAATCGCGTCATCCTGACCATTGGACAGATCGCGCGGGCCAAGACCTGCCGGTTCAAATCCACGGAAGGTGTTGGGACCCAGCACAAAACGGTCGATTGTGCGACTGAAATCGTTGCCGCTCCAATTCAATGCGCCCAGTTCCAGCGTTGCCCGCAGCACAACCTCTTCGTTCCAGACACGTGTCTGCGCAATGCCGCGCGCCGTGGTCTTTACAAATTTGTTGTCGCCACCCAAGCCAGCCGCGTCAACCCCGACCTCGAACAAGACGCCGGCATTGGGGTTCAGGCCACCGATACGACTGTCATACACATACGATACGCCCAAGGTGCTACTGACCCGTTCGCCCTGAGCGATTTCCGAGGTAATGACGGCACCGTTCACCTCGTTATCCTGTTGGGTCATTTCGCTGCGTTCCCAGCCATACCGCAAACGCACCGATGACAATTCCCCGATCGCATAGCTGAGCTGCGGATTAAAGAACACACGCTTGGTGTCATAGCTGGCAAAGCTTGAGTTGGTTGTGGCCAGGCCCAAACCCAGATCGAAACGCAGTTTGCGTCCCAGCAGATAGGGTTCGGAGAAGTTCAGCGTGTATTGCTCGGCATCTTGCGCGGTTGAAATCGTGACACCGATGTCCTGTCCGCGCCCCAGGAAGTTGGCCTCGTTCAACGCAACGGCAATCCCGAAACCATCTGACACCGAGTAACTGCCGCCAAGGCTCAGCGATCCTGTCGGCTGCTCTTCAACATCAACATCCAGAATGACCTGGCTGGGCGATGAACCTTCGCGCGGTTCAACCTCCGCCACGGCAAAAAAGCCCAGAGCATTAATACGTTCCGCTGCCTGCCTGATTTCGCGCGGATTGAACGGGTCGCCTTCGACCGTATCGAACTGACGGCGGATGACACGATCCAGGGTGGTTGTGTTGCCTTCGATGTCGATCCGTTCGACAAAGATGCGCGGACCCCGGCTCAGCACAAACTCAACATCCAAAGTCAGATCGCGCGGATTGCGGGTAATCCGTGGTTCCACCCGCAAAAAATCAACGCCCTGACGCAGACCCAGCCGTTCTTGTCGGGCAATCGAGTTTTCGATCAGTGTTGGGGAATATGTGACACCTGGTTTGATCTTCAATGCTGACTGATAGGCTGCCGGGTCCACACCCGGAATTTCGCTGACTGTCGTAATGTTGCCGAACGAAAACTTCTGTCCTTCGGTGACATTCATGACCAGAAAGAATGCGTCCCGTTCGCGGGTGAATTCAACATTGGCGCTGTTGATACGAAAATCGATATAGCCGCGGGACAGGTAGAAATCCCGGATCACTTGCTTGTCGAATTCGATCCGGTCGCCGATGAATGTGTCGTTGCGAAAGAACGTCCGCAGGAATGTCGCCTGTTTGGTTTCCAGAACGCGCCGCAAGCGCCGATCGGAAAAGGCCCTGTTGCCCACAAAGCTGACGCGTTCAACCTCGATGGTGGTGCCTTCGGCAACTTCGAACACCAGATCAACCCGGTTGTCGCTGCGGCGGATGATGCGGGGGATGACGGTGGCCGCCACCCTGCCCTGGGCCGAGTAGACTTCGGCAATCAGATCGGAATCGGCCTCGGCCACTTGCGGGGTAAAGACACGACGTGGTTCGGATGCGATGACCTCCAGCAGCACATCATCCTTGATACGCCGGTTTCCTTCGATGCTGATCTCGTTGATGGTCGGGTATTCCTGAACCTCGATCACCAGGGTGGAGCCACGCGGTTCCAGTTCGACTGTTTCAAAAACACCACTGTCAAGCAAACGCTGATACGCATCGTTGAGCTGTCCGGCGGTCACGGTTTGACCCGGTTCGATTCCCGTGCGCGCAATAATTGTGCCGGTTTCGATCCGACGGTTTCCGTCAACTTCGAAAGAGTTGATGGTAAAATTCTGTGCCTGCGCTGCTTGCGGCGCGGCCACTAAACTTGCCGTCACAAAAAGAAAAAGAAATGTTAGCGTCTGCCACAAAATCTTGTTTGCTGGCTTATGCCCCCCGCAGGATGTGCCCGCGCCTCGCCCGTCAGTCATTTTTTTCTCTACCCAGAATTCTAAGACTTAATTGCTGAGTAACGGGATTGGATGGGCTTGTCAAAAGCGCAAAGCACGCAGGCGACTCTAGGTCACCCTGCATGACGTCAGAACAAGAAAGGAAGAATCACAGACCGGCCAGGTATGCCCCGCAGGCCAAGGCCAGAGCAGTCACAGAAAAGCTGAGCAGCGCATCCCAATTCAACATCAAGAGGAAGCTGAAGCTCTGATAGGATTTTCGAAGTGTTCTGGTCATAACTGCCTCACAAAAAGCACTGCGTGAATACAGTGGAATTGAGGCTTTTTTACGACTTTAAGGTGCAACGGGCGCCTTATTCAACAGAACAGATCATTGCTGACGGAAAACAGCATCAGGCTTAGAATCAAGGTGATACCGACCCCCATAAGCACGCGCAGCGCCCGATCACTCGGGGGCCTGCCGGTGACTGCCTCGTACGCGTAAAACACTAGGTGCCCGCCATCCAGCGCGGGGATCGGAAACAGATTCAGCAGGCCCACAGCGGTCGACAGCACGGCAATGAAATATACGAAGCTCTGCGCGCCCTGACTTGCCATCGCACCCGACGTTTCTGCAATCCCGATCGGGCCCGAGATATTGCAGGTGCTGATAGCCCCGGTGATCATGTGCCAGATTCCAGATAGCGATCCTTCGATAATCCGAATTGTCTGCCTTACACCACCGGACAAAGACTCGAGCATACCCGCCGGTTCCGTCGCCGGGTTCAGCATCATGCCGCCGACAATGCCGATGCGCCAATGCGTAACAAAACCGCCATCCGCGCGCGGTTCATCTGTGCGGCGGGGCGCCAGCGCAAATTCAAGATCGGCCCCGTTGCGCCATACATTCAGCAACAACACGCGCCCATCCGAGCTTTCGACAAAGTCCTTGAGCTGGTCAAATGCAAAAATCGGCTCGCCGTTCACGGCAGTGATGACATCGCCCTGTTCCAGTTGGATATCCATCGCGGCACTGCGCGGTGCTACCTGACGGATCAGCGGCGGAAACAGCCACGGCGCGTCGACATCCAGCGTCTGACCGTCACGTATGACTGTGTATTCCAGAACCGGTTCAACTGGCAGCGCATCGGTAAAGTCGCCCCATGCCCCGTCCTGATCGAAATCGGGTGTCGGAATTCCGGCAATTGCAATGATTTCATCGCCTTCCTGCAACCCCTGCACTGTACCCGGCAGCGGTTGCAGTTCTCCGACAGTCAAAGGTTCGCGCGACACGCCCTGTGACCAGAAGATCAGGCCAAACACCAGAATCGACATCACAAAATTGAAGACCGGCCCGGCAGCGACCGTGGCTGCGCGCGCCCACAGAGGGGCTCCGTGCATTGTGCTGCGCAATTCCTGCGGGCTTTGTTCGGCGATCTCATGCATTGCGTCCGAATCTTTACCGGACGCTGCATTGGCATCGCCCTTGAACTTGACATACCCGCCAAAGGGCAGCAGCGCGATCTGCCATCTGGTGCCGCGCTTGTCTACGCGGCTCCACAAAACAGGGCCGAACCCGATCGAAAACACATCGGCATGAATGCCGGACCAGCGGCCGACAATGTAGTGACCATATTCGTGAACGGCCACAATGGCCGACAGTGCGATCACAAATGCAACAATGGTCCAAAGCAAATTGCCGAATTGCGGGATCAGGGAAAGTATGTCCAAAGTTCTATCCTGCTCGTTTTATCACGGCTTCATCAACCCACTGACGTGCCAGATGGTCCGTTTGTTGCACGTTATCAAGTGTCAAAGGGGCATCAATAAGGCCGTCTGCCGCATCGAACCTGTCCAGAACCGACGCCACTGCATCCGCCATCTGCAAAAATCCTATCCGACCGCCGATGAAATGATCCAGCGCCCTTTCCTTTGCCGCGTTGAACACGGCCCCGGCCAGTCCACCCCGCGCCATGACCGCGCGTGCCAGTTTCAAAGCCGGATATCGGGTCAGGTCCGGATCATGAAACCTCAACTCTCCCAGCTGCGCCAAATCCAGTCGTTGCA
>JBCCIK010000007.1:0-52850 GCA_039028255.1 Pseudomonadota bacterium
TGCAAATCAAGACCTGAGAATCGAAGGAGTTGTGTTGACCATGTATGATAACCGCAACAACTTGTCTCGTCAGGTGGAAAAGGATGCCCGTGACAATCTGGGCGAAATGGTTTTTAAAACCAAGATACCCAGAAATGTGCGGGTTAGTGAGGCGCCATCATACGCCTTGCCTGTTCTTCAATACGATTCGGGATCGCTGGGGGCCATGGCGTATCGGCATCTGGCCCGCGAAATCATGCATAAAAACAAAAAGGTCGCCGCCTGAGCGGCTGTGAGGAGGGCGCAATGAGCGCAAAGAAGGGTAAACCAAGAGGGTTGGGCCGTGGATTGTCGGCTTTGATGGCCGATGTGACGCCGGATGCGGATGGTCGGTCCCTGGCAGACGCGCGCAGGCCCGATATGACTGTTCCAATTGAAAAACTGCGGGCCAATCCCGATCAGCCGCGGCGCTTATTTCGGCCTGAGTTGTTGGATGAACTGGCGGCGTCAATCAAGGAAAAAGGAATACTGCAACCCCTGATTGTAAGATCGGTTGAAGGTGGCGCTTATGAAATAGTTGCGGGCGAGCGGCGCTGGCGCGCGGCGCAGATGGCGCAACTACATGATATTCCAGTGATTATTCGGGATTTCAATGATACAGAAGTTCTGGAAGTTGCCATCATCGAAAACATCCAGCGCGCGGATCTGAACGCGGTGGAGGAAGCGGCAGGTTACAGACAGCTGATGGACCGGTTTGGTCATACGCAAGAAAAACTTGCTGAGGCTTTGGGCAAAAGCCGCAGCCACATCGCAAACCTGATGCGCCTTCTGTCACTGCCAATGGATGTTCAGACGTTGGTGACAGATGGAAAACTGTCCGCCGGACATGCAAGAGCGTTGATCACGGCGGATCATCCGTCGGACCTGGCAAAACTTGTTGTCAGGAACGGGCTTTCCGTGCGGGCCACCGAAGCGCTGGTCAAAAAACAGCAGCGCCCGGACGCAGATCCGCCCACCGGCACAACGCGCGGACCTGCGACAGCGAAGGATGCGGATACCCGTGCGCTAGAGAGGGATCTGTCGGCAATTCTTGCGATGAAAGTGTCGATCAATCACAAACCGGGGTCTGAAACCGGGCAGGTTGTACTTACCTATGAAAACCTTGATCAGTTGGACGATCTGTGCGCCAAGCTCAGCCGTTAGGGCGGGTCCAGATAAAAATGGCAACAGCGCTGAGCACCACGGCCTGAACCAACAGGATGTGCGTGGGAACGGACACAAGCAAAGATATGGCAAAAACCAATATGATCGAAATGGTCGCCGCCTTTTTGGCGGCTGGCCGTATCGCGCCTGACTGCTGCCAATCGACGATCATCGGTCCAAACAGCTTGTGTGACAAAAGCCAGGTGTGCAGACGGTCGGACGATCTGGCAAAGCAGAACGCCGCCAACAGCAGAAAAGGCACGGTCGGCAACAGCGGAAGCGCGACGCCCAGCATGGCAAAGCCGACCGAAAGCAAACCCAATGCGCCCCACATATATTGCATGCGGCTACTCCAAAAGCGCGCAGATGACCGCGTTCAGCACAGCGCGTCCGTCTTTGGTTGCGATAACTCTGTTGTCCCGGCGTTCGATCATGCCAATATCTTCCAGATGTTCCAACGTCGATTGCGATAGCTCTGTCCCCGAAAGAGCCTGAAATCGGTCCAAATCCAAACCTTCTGCAATGCGCATACCCATCATGAGATATTCGCTGGCCTGATCCTGTGCCGATAGCGCGGTTCGTGATTTCTCGCCCGAACCGGCAGTGGCAGCGGCCAGCCAATCATCGGGCATCAGATAAGTTTCGGTTGCGTATTTCTGACCTGCAACGGTTACACGCCCATGTGCGCCCGGCCCGATGCCAATATAATCGCCGTATCGCCAGTAAATCATGTTGTGCTGTGACTGAGCCCCAGCTCGCGCGTGGTTCGAGATTTCGTAAGCCGGCATATCATGAGCGTCGCAAACCTCTTGTGTGATATGGTACATGTCGGCGGCGCTGCCCTCTTCGGGCAATCCGCGCAACCTGCCAGTGGCATATCGATCACCAAACGCGGTGCCGTCTTCGATGGTCAATTGATATAGCGACAGGTGATCCACGGCCATCGACAGCGCCTGGGTCAACTCCGTGCGCCAGGCCTCGGGCGATTGATGCTGTCGGGCATAGATCAGATCGAAACTGACCCTGTCGAAACACGTACGGGCAATGTCAAACGCGGCTTGCGCTTCGGCAACCGAGTGTAGTCGACCAAGGCGGCGCAGATCCGTGTCGTTTAGGGCCTGTATGCCCATTGAAACTCGGGTGATCCCCGCGTCGCGGAAACCGGCAAATCGGCCTGCCTCGACCGATCCGGGATTTGCCTCAAGCGTGATTTCCATATCATTGGCAGAACGCCACAATGCACGCGCTTGGTCAATTATGGCCGCGACCGTATCGGGATCCATCAGGGACGGGGTTCCCCCGCCAAAAAAGACAGTATTCAATACGCGGTCAGGGGCGTCCTTGGCGGATCGTTGTAGTTCAGCTAAATATGACCTAACCCATTGCTTTTGATTAATAGTATTAGAAACATGGCTGTTAAAATCGCAATAAGGGCACTTGGCCTGGCAAAACGGCCAATGCACATACAGGCCAAAGCCCCCGTTGCGCCAATCATCCGCCAAAGCAGCCTTTCACAAACATTTCCACCGCGCGACCGCGATGGCTGATCTTGTTTTTTTCCCACCGATCCATCTCGGCATAGGTAATGTCGTGTCCTTCGGGGACAAACATAGGATCATAGCCGAACCCGTCTTTGCCCCTGATCGGCCAGACCAGGTGACCGGGCGCGACGCCTTCGAATACCTCGTCATGACCATCGGGCCAGGCCAGAACCAGTGTGCAGCGGAATTGCGCGGTGCGTGGATGCGGGGCGTCTTTCGCCTCTAACTCGGTATTGGCGCGTGTCATTGCTTGCAGGAAATCGCGACCATCGCCGGTTTCCGCCCAATCGGCAGTGTAGACACCCGGCGCCCCGTTCAGCGCGTCGATGGTGATGCCTGAATCGTCCGACAGGGCAGGCAGACCGGTGGCCCCTGCGGCTGCGTGGGCCTTGATCCGGGCGTTGCCGACAAAGGTATCCTCGGTCTCGTCCGGTTCGGGCAGGTTCATCTCTGCCGCGCCCACGACCGTCACGCCAAAAGGCTCAAGCAGATGCGCGACCTCTTCAAGCTTGCCCTTATTATGCGTGGCGACCAGCAGCTTGTCCCCGTCGAACCTGCGGGTCATGCGGTGGCGGCTTTCTGCGCGGCGGCCAATTCGCCGACACCCTTTTCGGCCAGGTCCATCAGCTGATCCATTTGAGCACGGCTGAAAACAGAGCCTTCGGCGCTCATCTGTACTTCGATCAGCTTGCCGGAACCGGTCATGATAAAGTTGCCGTCCACACCGGCTTCGCTGTCCTCGGGGTAATCCAGATCCAGCACGGGCTGACCCGCATAGATCCCACAGGATACGGCTGCTACCGGATCAACCAGCGGGTCAGAAATGACGTCGCCGGTTTTCATCAATTTGTTCACCGCCAGGCGCAACGCGACCCAACCACCTGTGATCGAGGCACAGCGGGTGCCGCCATCGGCCTGTAGTACATCGCAGTCAACAGTGATCTGGCGTTCGCCCAGGGCAACCCTGTCGACGCCAGCCCGCAGGGCGCGGCCAATCAGTCTTTGGATTTCCACCGTGCGCCCGCCTTGTTTACCGCTTGCCGCTTCGCGCCGCATACGGGTGTTGGTTGCTCGCGGCAGCATGCCATATTCTGCAGTGACCCATCCCAGCCCCGACCCCTTGATGAACGGGGGCACGCGGTCCTCGATCGTGGCGGTGCACAGAACATGGGTATCGCCCATCTTGATCAGGCAGGAACCTTCTGCATGTTTGGTAAAGCCGGTTTCAATTGAAACGGTGCGCATTTCGTTTAGGTCACGTCCTGAGGGTCGCATGGAAAATCCTTTGTTTGTTGGCTTGGGGATATCGTCTAGCAGCGTTACGATGCAACCCCGATTGACCTTTCATATGCCTGCGATTTAATGACGCCCAGCAGGAGATTGCTAATGAGCCAAGCGCGCAAAGTTCTGGATGAGATGAACGACCGTTCGCGGGAGGTGTTCCGGTTGATCGTCGAAAGCTATCTGGAAAGCGGTGAACCTGTTGGCAGCCGTACCCTGACGCGCACTTTGTCTGAAAAGGTCAGCGCTGCAACCGTGCGCAATGTGATGCAGGATCTGGAATTTCTTGGCTTGCTTGACAGCCCTCATATCAGTGCCGGGCGCATACCCACACAAATGGGGTTGCGCATGTTTGTTGACGGGCTGCTTGAGGTTGGCGATCTGGGTGCCGATGACCGGCAGAAGCTGGATGAAACACTCGGCTCTAATGCAGGGGATATGGATGGAATGCTGGATAGGGTCGGGTCGGCCTTGTCTCATGTGACCCATGGCGCATCCCTGGTTCTGACCCCAAAGCACGAAGCCGAGATCAAACATATAGAATTTGTTGCTCTGGCCCATGACCGGGCCTTGGTGGTTCTGGTTTTCACCGATGGTCACGTCGAAAACCGCTTGTTCACACCACCGCCCGGGCAAACGCCAAGTTCGATGCGTGAGGCGGCAAACTTTCTGAATGCTCTGATCGAGGGCCGAACGCTGAGCGAAGTGCGTCGTCAGATGCTGACGCAGATCAAATCCCGCAAACAGGAAATTGATGTTCTGGCCCGTCAGATGGTTGATAGCGGCATTGCCGCCTGGGACGGGGACGGCGCCGACTCGGCCCGTCTGATCGTGCGGGGGCGGGCGAATCTGTTGGGCGACCGGGGCGAGGCCGAGGAACTGGACCGTATTCGCACCCTGTTTGACGATCTGGAACGCAAGCGGGACATTGCGGAATTTCTGGAATTGACCGAAGAAGGCGAAGGTGTACGAATTTTTATCGGGTCCGAGAACAAACTTTTCTCACTTTCGGGTTCCTCTTTGGTCGTGTCTCCTTATATGAACGCTGATCGAAAGATAATTGGTGCGGTCGGGGTCATCGGGCCCACACGTCTGAATTACGGGCGGATCGTGCCAATCGTGGATTATACGGCGCAACTGGTCGGCAGGCTGATATCCGACCGGAGCTAGAGGGTAAGAGATGGCAGAACCCAAGAACGAAGATTTTCTGGACGATGTGGCAACGGCAGAGGCCGAAGAACTGGCCGAAGAGCTGATGGATATCAGCGAGGAGGCGTTAGAGATTGACGCCCTGCGCGCGGAACGCGACGACTTTAAGGACAAGTTCATGCGCGCGCTGGCCGATGCCGAAAATGCCCGCAAGCGTGGCGACAAGGCGCGCCGCGATGCGGAACAGTATGGCGGCTCGAAGCTGGCCCGGGACATGCTGCCGGTTTACGACAACATGAAACGCGCGCTGGAAGCTGCCACAGAAGAACAAAAAGAGGTTGCCGCCGGTCTGATTGAAGGTGTCGAACTGACCATGCGCGCCCTGAAAGACGTGTTTCAGAAACACGGGATCGAAGTGATTACGCCAGAGGTTGGTGACCGGTTCGATCCGAACCTTCACGAGGCAATGTTTGAAGCACCGGTTCCCGGCACCCGCGCCGGTGATATCATACAGGTTTCGGCCGAGGGGTTTATGTTGTATGACCGACTGCTGCGCCCGGCACAGGTTGGAGTGTCTTCAACCCCTGCCAGCTGACTGGCTTCTGCGAAGCCAGGCCTCCGGCGGCCGTATTTATCAACAAGAAGAAGGGGCGGTCAGGATTTGGCCGCCTCTTTCAGCCTGTAGATCAGGTCGAGCGCGTCGCGCGGCGATAGCTCGTCCGGTAGAACCCCGTCCAGAATGTCAGTGACGGCTGAGTTGCGCGCCTTGGGCGGAGCCGGTGCCGGTGCGGCCGAGAACAACGGCAGATCGTCGATCAGGGTTTTCTGCCTGACGCCTTCGCGTTCGGTTTTTTCCAACTGGTCCAGCACAACGCGGGCGCGATCAACGACCGAGGCGGGCAGTCCGGCAAGCTGCGCAACCTGCACACCGTATGATCGGTCTGCGGCGCCTTTGTGGACCTCGTGCAGGAAGATCACCTCGCCCTCCCATTCCTTGACAGCGACGGTGGCATTGTCGACGCCATCCAGTTTGCCTGCCAAGGCGGTGAGTTCGTGATAATGCGTTGCAAACAGGGCGCGGCATTGGTTGGCAACGTGCAAATGTTCCAGCGTGGCCCAGGCAATCGAAAGCCCGTCATATGTGGCTGTGCCGCGGCCGATTTCATCAAGGATCACAAGGGCACGATCGTCGGCCTGGTTCAGGATCGCTGCGGTTTCGACCATTTCCACCATAAAGGTCGAGCGGCCTCGGGCCAGATCGTCTGAGGCGCCAACGCGGCTGAACAATTGGCTGACAACGCCGATATGCGCTTGTTCGGCAGGGACATAGCTGCCGATCTGGGCCAGCAGGGCGATCAGGGCATTCTGGCGCAGGAATGTTGATTTACCGGCCATGTTCGGGCCGGTCAGCAGCCAGATGGCGGCCCCGTCGTCGGCACTGAGATCGCAGTCATTGGCGATGAAGGCGTCCCCGCCTTGTTGGCGCAGGGCGTGTTCCACAACCGGGTGTCGGCCACCCTGCACGTCAAAAGCGCGCGAGGTGTCGACCTGTGGACGGCACCAGTTTTCGCCGCGTGCCAGATCGGCCAATGCCGTGGTCAAATCCAGTTCGGCCAGCCCTCGGGCAGCTTGGTTGAGGCGAGCGGCGAGGGCCAGAACCTCATTAGACAACCTTTGATAGAGCCGTTTTTCAATCTCAAGCGCAAGGTTGCCTGCGTTCAGGATGCGGGTTTCGATTTCTGAAAGCTCGACGGTGGTGAACCGGACCTGATTGGCCGTGGTCTGGCGGTGAATATAGGTTTCGCTAAAGGGCGCGCCCAACATCTTTTCCGCATGGGTGGCTGTGGTTTCGATGAAATAGCCCAGCACATTGTTATGCTTGATTTTCAGCGACGCAATCCCGGTATGGTCCGCATATTTTTGCTGAAAGCCAGCGATGACGGAACGTCCCTCGTCGCGCAATGTGCGCGCCTCGTCCAGTTCGCTGTCGAACCCGGATGCAATAAACCCGCCATCACGGGTCAGCAGGGGCGGCTCGGCCACAAGGGATTGATCCAGCAGGATAAGCAGGTCGTCAAAGCCGGTCAGGTCCTGCGTTGCGGTGACCAGACGGGCGGGCAATTCGCAGTTTTTGCACAGTTCGGCGATGGTTGCCGCCTGTGTCAGACCATTGCGAATTGCGGCCAGATCGCGAGGGCCGCCGCGTTCTAGCGACAAGCGGGACAGTGCACGGTCCAGATCGGGGGTTTTGCGCAACGCGTGGCGCAGATCCGAAGCCAGCGGATCATTGTGAGCGGCAAATGTCACGGCCTCCAGCCGCGCATGGATTACATCCGGGCTGCGCGACGGGCTTGAGAGACGTTGCTCCAGCAGTCGTGCCCCGCCCGGTGTCACGGTTCGGTCCACCACTGACATCAGCGATCCGGCGCGCCCGCCTGACAGCGACCGGGTCAGTTCAAGATTGCGGCGGGTGGCGGCGTCAATCTGCACCACACGATCCTGGGATTCCTTTGTCGGCGTTTGAAGCAGAGGCAGTTTGCCCTTTTGCGTAATGTCCAGATACGTGATCAGGCCGCCCATCGCTGAAATCTCAGCCCGGTCAAAAGCGCCGAAGGCATCCAATGCGCTGACCTGAAACAATTCGCACATGCGCTGTTGCGCGGCAGTACTGTCAAAGCTGGCGCGTCCGACCGGGGTCAGCGCAATTCCAAGGTCGCGCACCTGATCTTGTACCTTATGTTCAGAACTGTCGGCAACGATCAGTTCGGACGGAGCCAGCCGCGCAAGTTCCGGGCTTAGGCGTACAGAGGTCAAAGGCATCACGTGAAACGCCCCGGTCGAGATATCGGCCCAAGCCAGAGCGGCGGCATCCCGGACCTCGGAATAGGCGGCCAGAAAATTGTGGCTGCGGGCTTCCAACAGCGCGTCTTCGGTCAAGGTTCCGGGTGTGACCAAACGCACGACACCCCGCTTTACAACCGATTTAGAGCCTCTTTTTTTGGCCTCTGCCGGGCTTTCCATTTGTTCGCAGACCGCGACGCGGAACCCTTTTCGGATCAGGGTCAGCAAATACCCTTCGGCAGAATGAACCGGGACGCCACACATCGGAATATCACGGCCGTCGTGTTTACCGCGCTTGGTCAGGGCGATATCCAGCGCCTCGGCAGCGTTGACGGCGTCGTCAAAGAACATCTCGTAAAAATCGCCCATGCGATAAAACAGCAGACCATCCGAATGCGCCTTTTTGATTTCGAGATACTGCGCCATCATCGGCGTGACTGTGGACAAAGACGGCTTCCTTCCGGCGGCTTTTGAAGGCGACCTTACAAACGCCATCCCTGCGACGAAAGGTGAAAACGCATTGCCGTTGAGGCGCGCGTCCGGCTGCGCTATGACGCATAAGTCCTCAAGTCATGGAAACGACCAAAAAGATGCCTAAAACGAAGATCACCAAAGAAGAGGCTCTGGCCTTTCACCTGGACCCCACCCCCGGCAAGTGGGAGGTGCAGGCCACCGTTCCCATGACAACACAGCGCGACCTGTCTTTGGCGTACAGCCCCGGCGTTGCTGTCCCGTGCGAAGCGATCGCCGAAGCACCGGAAACCGCGTATGACTACACCAACAAGGGCAATCTGGTTGCGGTGATTTCGAACGGAACCGCCGTTTTGGGTCTTGGGAACCTGGGAGCTTTGGGTTCGAAACCGGTGATGGAAGGCAAGTCGGTTCTGTTTAAACGGTTCGCCGACGTGAATTCGATCGATATCGAGCTGGACACCGAGGACCCGGATGAATTCTGCCGCGCGGTGCGTCTGATGGGGCCGACCTTTGGGGGCATCAACCTAGAAGACATCAAGGCGCCTGAATGTTTCATCATCGAACAGCGCCTGAAGGAAGAGATGGACATCCCCGTCTTTCACGACGATCAGCACGGCACGGCGGTGATTTGTGCGGCGGGGCTGATCAACGCGCTGCATATTTCGGGCAAGAAGATCGAGGATGTAAAAATTGTGCTGAACGGGGCCGGTGCGGCCGGGATCGCGTGTATCGAATTGCTCAAATCCATGGGCGCGCAGCATGAAAACTGCATTGTCTGCGATACCAAGGGCGTCATCTATCAAGGTCGTACAGAGGGTATGAACCAGTGGAAATCGGCGCATGCGATCACCACAGATCTGCGCAGCCTGGAAGAAGCGATGAACGGGGCCGACGTGTTTCTGGGCGTATCCGTCAAAGGGGCCGTGACGCAAGAGATGGTGGCAAGCATGGCCGACAATCCAGTCATTTTTGCCATGGCCAATCCTGATCCTGAAATCACACCGGAAGAGGCGCACGAAGTACGCGTGGATGCCATCGTGGCAACCGGGCGCAGCGATTATCCCAATCAGGTCAACAACGTTCTGGGGTTTCCCTATCTGTTCCGCGGTGCTCTGGATATTCACGCCCGCGCCATCAATGACGAGATGAAGATTGCATGCGCGCATGCGCTGGCCGATTTGGCGCGCGAGGATGTACCGGACGAGGTGGCAATGGCTTATGGCAAGTCGCTGACATTTGGGCGCGATTACATCATACCGACACCGTTTGATCCTCGGCTGATCCACCGGATTCCGCCAGCGGTGGCCAAGGCGGGCATGCAGACCGGTGCAGCGCGTCGTCCTATCATCGATATGGACAGTTATGAACTGAGCCTGAAGTCTCGCATGGATCCAACCGCCAGCATTCTGCGTGGCCTGAATGCGCGGGCGCGGGCGGCGCAAAGCCGGATGATCTTTGCCGAAGGTGATGACCCGCGCGTGTTGCGGGCGGCTGTCATGTATCAGCGGTCGGGCTTTGGCAAAGCGATGGTTGTGGGTCGGCCCGATGAAGTGAAACAAAAGCTGGAGGCCGCAGGTCTGGAAGACGCGGTTCGTGAGCTTGAAGTGGTCAATGCGGCCAACACCACGCATCTTGAGACATATAAAGAATTTCTTTACCAGCGCCTGCAACGCAAAGGGTTCGATCGCAAGGATATTCACCGTCTGGCGGCCCGCGACCGGCATGTGTTTTCGTCCCTGATGCTGGCCCATGGCCACGCGGATGGACTGGTAACAGGTGCAACTCGCAAATCGGCGCATGTGCTGGACCGGATCAACCACGTGTTTGACGCCGATGCCGCGCATGGTGCGGCGGGCGTCAGTGCGCTGCTGTACAAAGGGCGCATCGTGCTGATCGGCGACATGCTGGTGCATGAATGGCCGGATGAGAACGATCTGGCCAACATTGCCGAGCGCGCGGCGGCGGTCGCCAGCCACATGGGTCTGGATCCAAGGGTTGCGTTTGTCAGCTTTTCGACCTTTGGTTACCCGGTGTCGGAACGGGCCGAAAAGATGCACCGGGCCCCGGCCGTGCTGGATGCGCGCGGTGTCGAGTTCGAGTATGAAGGAGAAATGACTGTGGATGTGGCATTGAACGTGGATCAGCAGGCCAGCTATCCGTTCCAGCGCCTGACCGGCCCTGCCAACATCCTGATTGTCCCGGCGCGCCATTCGGCGTCTATCTCGACCAAGCTGATGCAGGAAATGGGCGGGGCCACCGTCATCGGGCCAATCCTGTCCGGTGTGGACAAGCCGATCCAGATTTGTTCGACCGTTTCAACGGCAAACGACATTCTGAACATGGCCATCCTGGCCTCGTGCGATATTGGCTAGGCTATGACGATCTGGAACCTCGGCTCGATCAATGCGGACATGGTTTACGCGTTACCGCGTCTGCCCGGGCCGGGTGAAACCCTTGCAGCGCACGGGCTGGATCGGTTTCTGGGTGGCAAGGGGGCCAACATGTCCGTTGCAGCCGCCCGTGCCGGGGCGCGTACGGCACATATCGGCGCAGTGGGGTCGGACGGGCGCTGGGCGCGCGACCGGCTGATTGAATACGGTGTGGACACGCGCCATATCGCCGAAGTCGACACCGCAACCGGACATGCCATTATTGCCGTCGATGCGAGTGGTGAGAACGTCATTATTTTATACCCCGGTGCGAATCACGCGATTGATCCGCAGCAACTTGGGCGGGCGCTGGCCTTGGCCAACACCGGGGATTTGCTGGTGATGCAGAACGAAACCAACGCGCAGGTGGATGCCGCAAAGCTGGGTCACGACATGGGGCTGACCGTTTGTTATGCCGCCGCTCCGTTTCATGCAAATGCCGTTCAGGCCGTGCTGCCCTTTCTTGATTTTTTGATACTGAACGAGGTCGAAGCCGAACAACTGCGTCAGGAAACCGGTCTGAACGCGGCCGATCTTCCGGTTCGGCATGTGATTGTCACGCTTGGTGCTCAGGGTGCCAGGTATTTTCAGCACGGACACGATCCGGTTGATACTCCGGCGTTCCGGGTAAAGGCTGTCGATACAACCGGTGCGGGCGATACGTTTACGGGTTACGTTCTGGCCGGTCTGGATCGCGGGATGCCGATGGAGCAGGCCATCATGCAAGCGACCCGTGCCGCGGCCCTGATGGTCACGCGGCACGGTACGGCAGATGTTATTCCCGATCTCAGAGAGGTGCGCGACGCGCGGTTCGATTAAGACCCGGCAAACGGCGCATCCGTTCCCCAAAGCTGCCTGACACGGGCGTCGCGTCCGCAGGCGTTGCGATAGGCTTTATAGGCGTTCTTTTGGCGCTTGGGACCAAATCGGGTCAAGATCAGCTTGTCGCCTTTGTAGTAATCCTGATGATACGCCTCGGCTTTGTAAAAGGCGGAGAGCTGCAAAATCGGTGTTACGACCTTTTGTCCCAACGCGGTCTGCGCCTTGGCTTTGGCCCGTTCAGCCTGCGCCTTTTCCGCAGTGTTAGAGACAAATATGGCGGTTCGATAACTGTTACCCCGATCGCAGAACTGGCCACCTGCATCCGTTGGATCCACCGAGCGGAAGAACATGTTCAAAAGCATCTCGCGGGATATGCGGCTCGGGTCAAAGGTGATCTGAACAGCTTCATAATGTCCGGTGCCGCCTCTGGTCACCTGGTCATAGGTCGGGTTGGCTGTTTTCCCGCCCGTGAACCCCGAAACTGCGCCGATCACGCCGGGTACAGATTCGAAATCGGATTCAACGCACCAGAAACATCCGCCGGCAACAGTCAGAGTTTCCGTGCTGGCGGCTGGTGCAGGCGTTGCCCGCAGCAAGGCCACGCAGGCGATCAGTACAAATAAGAGGGCAGGCTTTAAAACGTCGAGAGTGGCGGTCCGGGTCATGGCAGGTCTCCTTTCAAGACAAAGGTGACGTGGGATGCGCGGTCATGCAATCCGATGACATGGATTGTCACGCGCTGGTGAGACGAGTTTATCTGCCAGTGCGGATCGCAAATGAACAGCAAAGCCTTGCGCGACCCGGGCAAAAGCCGTTTTCTGGTGTGCAAGGACATGCAGCAGGAGACGCTCTGATGGCTCGGGACGCGGACGTTACGCACCGTCTGCTTGTAATTGTAGCGCCCAGTTTCAACATGACCGCCACGATGGGGTTCATCGACCCGTTTCGCGCGGCCAACTATCTGGATGGCATATCGCATTTCAAATGGGAGTTTGTGTCTGAATCCGGCGGTTTTTGCCTGTCCAGCAATGGCGCCGGGATCGAAACCGTCGCACTGGGCGCGCAAGACTTGGGCGAGGATGACCTGGTTATTGTGTCCGCCAGCTGGACACCGGAACGGCACCTGACCGCCAGACTTGGGACGGCCCTGCGGCGCTGGGCCCGTTCCGGCGCGACACTGGGCGCGCTGGATACCGGAGCGTTTATTCTGGCGCAGGCCGGATTGCTGAAAGGCCGAAGCGCGACGGTTCACTATGAACATATTGACGCGTTGCAAGAGCTGTTTCCTGACATTGAAGTTGTTGAAAACCTTTACGTAATGGACGGGAACCGTATTACGTGTTGCGGTGGATCGGCGTCGGTCGACTTTGGATTGCAGATCCTCAAACATCGCCGGGGCAGTGCGCTTGCAAATGCGGCTGCCAGATACATCTTCCACGACCGTTTGCGAGGCTCAACAGCCATGCAGCAACCCGACAGCGGCGAGCCATTGGGCGCAACGGTACCCGGCAAGTTGAGAACCGCGATTCAGGTCATGGAGCTTAATCTGGAAGAGCCTCTGACAGTGCCGCAGATATGCAGCAAATCAGGTGTGTCGCACCGGCAACTGGACAGGCTTTTTGCAACCTATATCAAAAAAACCCCGGCCGCATATTACCGCGATATCAGGCTTGATCGGGCACGCGGGTTGGTGACACAGACCGACCTGCCCATTGCCGAGGTCGCCCTGGCCTCGGGGTTTTCCAGTCCGGTACATTTCACCCGGTCTTATCGGGATCGCTTTGGTTTGCCGCCCAGCCAGGATCGAATTGATGGACGGGTTCCCTTTGAATATCGCGCCTGGCCCATGCATCCAAAGCGCAGACCCTAAGACCATTGCCGCCAAAATGGCCATAAAACTATATATTGTGGCGAAAATAGTTAAGTTTTGATCCCGGAGTCGGAGGATCATGCAGGCCCAAGCCAGTCACCGGGCCAGTCAGGCCCCAGATTTGTGGAGCCACCCATGAGCCAGCTGCCCACGAATGCTCAATTCGCACGAATTTCCGACGGGTTCAGCCAGGACCCCTTCAACACCAGTTCCCTGAAGGCAGAGGCCTATGTTGATCCGGCATGGTTTGAGGTGGATCGGGATGCGGTTCTGGGCCGGACATGGCAATGGGTGTGCCATGTTGAAAAGCTGCGCGCGCCCGGATCGTACTTTGCCGTGGACATCGCCGGCCGGCCTATTGCGGTGGTCCGGGACAGAGATGGCACTTTGCGCGCCTTCTACAACGTGTGCAAGCACAGGGCGCATCACTTGCTGTCGGGCGAAGGACGTACCACACGCATCATGTGCCCCTATCACGCCTGGGTGTACAAATTGAACGGTCAGCTTGTCCGCGCACCGGAAACTGAAAACCTGACGGCGTTCGACACCAGCGACATTTGCCTGGATCAGGTTCAGGTCGAAGAATTTGCAGGCTTCATTTACGTCAATTTAGACCCTGATGCAGCGCCGTTGCGCGACATCTCGGGCAATCTTGAGACGGAAATACGCCATTGGGCTCCGGATATCGAAAACCTGACTTTCGGACACCGGCTGACCTATGACATCAAGTCGAACTGGAAAAACGTCGTCGATAACTTCCTTGAATGCTACCACTGTCCGACCGCGCACAAAGACTTCTGTGATCTGGTGGATATGGACACCTACAAGGTGACAACCTACGGCATCTATTCCAGCCATATGGCCGAGGCGGGTAAGGTCGGGAACTCGGCCTATGATGTATCCAATGCCACGGTCCGCACACACGCGGTGTGGTGGCTGTGGCCGACAACATGTTTAATGCGCTATCCGGGCCGATCATCCATGATCGTGTTGAACATCATTCCGATTGGCCCGGACCGGACGCTGGAAACCTATGACTTTTTCCTCGAAACGCCCGAGCCGGACGCGGGCGAACTGGAAGCCATACGTTATTTGGACGAAGTGCTTCAGAAAGAGGACATCGATATCGTCGAAAGCGTCCAGCGCGGCATGAGCACGCCGGCGTTCACCCAAGGGCGCATCGTGCACGATCCGAACGGGTCGGGTAAATCGGAACACGCGGTGCATCATTTCCACGGGCTGGTGCTGGATGCATATGCGCAGGCCGCGCCGTGAGGCGGCCCAATATCGTTGTTGTGATGGCTGACCAGCTGGCCCCGCAGTTCTGTGGCGCCTATGGTCATGCGACGGCAAAGACGCCGCACATGGATGCGCTGGCCAAACGGGGTGCGCGCTTTGATGCGGCCTATTGCAATTCTCCGCTCTGCGCCCCGTCGCGATTTGCGTTCATGTCCGGCCAGCTGATCAGTCGCATCGCCGCCTATGACAACGCCAGCGAGTTTCGCGCCTCGGTCCCGACCTTTGCACATTATCTGACAGCGTTGGGCTATCGCACCTGCCTGTCCGGTAAAATGCACTTTATCGGTCCGGATCAGAAACACGGGTTCCAGGATCGTCTGACCACAGACATCTACCCCGCCGATTTCGCCTGGACCCCGGACTGGGAGGCGCCGGATGAACGCATCGACAAGTGGTATCACAACATGCAGACCGTCAAGGACAGTGGCGCAGCCGTTGCAACCTTTCAGACGGACTATGATGACGAGGTTGAATTTGCTGCGCGCCGCTGGCTGATCGATCAGGGGCGGGACCGCGCGGCAGGGGGTGATGCGCCCTTTTGTCTGGTCGCAAGCTTTATTCATCCGCATGACCCCTATGTTGCAAAACCGCAATGGTGGGATCTGTACACGGACGCGGACATTCCAATGCCCAAACTTACCCTGACGCCGCAGGAACAGGATCCGTTTTCCCGCCGCGTTATGGACGGGATCGAGGCCAGCCATGTTCCGCTGAGCAATCAAGACATCCGCCGTGCGCGCCACGCGTATTTGGCCAATGTCAGTTATTTCGATAGCAAGGTTGGCGCGATTGTCGCGGCCTTGAAAGACATCGATGAACTGGACAACACCATTCTGATCGTCACGGCCGATCATGGCGACATGCTGGGTGAGCGCGGGTTGTGGTACAAGATGAACTTCTTTGAACAGTCCGCCCGTGTGCCCCTGATTATGGCCGGACCGGGCGTGGTGCAGGGCGCGTGCGGCAACGCCTGTTCGTTGCTGGATTTGCTGCCCACCTTTGTCGAAATTGCCGGCGGCTCCAGCACGCCTTTGGGCGAGCCTGTGGATGGCAGATCGCTTATGCCGCTTGCCCGCGGTCAGGTTGATCCGATTGACGAGGCCATTGGCGAATACTGTGCCGAGATGACACCGTACCCTGTCTTTATGATCCGGCGCGGCCCTTTGAAATACATTCATTGCGATGCGGATCCTCCGCAACTGTACGACCTGGAGGCAGACCCCATGGAAACGCGCAACGTCGCGGGCGATGCAGAATACGCCGATGCGGCTGCTGCGTTTGCCGCCGAAGTTGCGCACCGATGGGACAGTGACAAACTGCGTGCTGACATCATGGCAACCCAGAAATCCCGGCGCGCCCTTCATGCTGCGATGGAGGCCGGCGCAGGTCAGCCCTGGGACTACACGCCGCCACGCGATGCCACGCAGGAATATGTGCGTAATCATATGGACTGGACCGTTGCTGCGGCCCGCTATCGCTATCCCCCTTTGAAGGAGCCCGGCAGATGATGCTGAACGGTAAAACCGCGTTGATCACCGGCGGTCGTGGGGGCATCGGCCGCGCAATCGCTGCTCGGTTCCTGCGCGAAGGCGCGCGTGTCTATGCCGCCGATCTGTCCCCGATAGGATCGCTGGCTGCAAACGACGACGGCGGTACATTTGTCAAATACGATGTGACGCAGGAACGTGATGCAATCGCTGTTATGGAACAGATCGGTGCCGAGGCCGGTCAGCTGGACATTCTGGTCAATGCGGCCGGGGTCGAGATTGAAAAGACCATCGAAGACACCTCGCTTGACGACTGGAACCTGTCTTTTGCCGTCAACGTCACCGGAACCTTTCTGGCGTCGAAACACGCGTTGCCGCTGATGCGCAAGGCGGCCAGAGACGGTACCGCGTCGATCATCAATTTCGGCAGCTATGACGGCTTTATCGCTGATCCGGGTCTTGCCGCCTATTGCGCCACCAAAGGTGCGGTGCATGCCCTGACCCGAGCAATGGCATGCGATCACGGCCCCGAAGGCATTCGTGTAAATGCGATCTGTCCCGGTTATGTCGATACGCCCATGCTGCAAAGCTTTTTCACCGGGGATGGTTCGGGCGCCAGTGGCAAGACCATAGATCATTTGCAGCAGGCGGTTCGCGATATCCATCCGATGCGCAGCTATGGCACAGCCGAGGATGTCGCAAATCTGGTGAACTGGCTGGCCTCGGACGAGGCGCGCTATGCCAGTGGCCAACTTTGGGTGCTGGACGGCGGATTAAGCGCACAGGTTCAGCAGATGAAGCTATGAGCGCGGTTCAGGACGTTGCCTGACCGCAGGTCGAAACCACATCAACAGGGACTGAACATGCAGACAAAGATGCTGATCAACGGAGAGAGGGTGGATGGTCAGGGTGACCCGTTGCCGGTGCTGGACCCTGCGTCCGGCCAAACCATCACGCATGTCCCCGAAGCAAGTACAGAACAGATCGCGGCTGCCACCCGATCAGCTGAACATGCGTTCGAGAGTTTTCGCCAAACCACACCGGCGGAACGTGCGGGATATCTGCTTGCTATTGCCGACGAGATCGAAGCGAACGCAGAAGAGCTTGCCGAGCTTGAGACGCTGGACGTTGGTAAACCCTGGCCGATGGCGCGCGATGACGAAATGCCCCTGACAATTGATACATTTCGTTTCATGGCCGGCGCGGCACGCACGATCGCTGGATCGGCGACCGGAGAATATGTGGCCGGTCATACCTCGATGATCCGGAAAGACCCGATTGGTCCGGTGGCGTCGATCGCGCCTTGGAACTATCCTTTGATGATGGCGTCCTGGAAGATCGCCGCGCCGTTGGCGGCCGGGTGTTCCATTGTTTTGAAACCGTCCGAGATCACACCTTTGGCAACGTTGCGTCTGGCCGGTCTGTTGGCGGATATCCTGCCCAAAGGGGTGTTGAACGTCATTCATGGTCGCGGGGCGACGGTTGGCGACGCGCTGATCAACGATCCCAGGATCGAAGGGATTTCTGTCACCGGCTCTCCGGCGACGGGTATGGCGGCGATGCGCGCTGCCTCGCACCAGATCCGGCATGTGCATCTGGAACTGGGCGGTAAGGCTCCGGTAATCGTGTTCGATGATGCGGATATCGACACGCTGGCCGAGACAATCCGCTTTGGGTCCTATTTCAACGCCGGGCAGGATTGTGCTCAGCCTTGCCGGGTGATGGTGCAGGACAAGATTTATGACAAGGTGGTTGCCGCTGTATCCGAACAAGTCGGACAGATCCGCATTGGTGCACCTCGGGCGAACGGGACCGAAATGGGCCCCATTGTTTCCACAGGGCAACGCGACCGGGTTTCAGGATTTGTCGAACGCGCCCGCGACAGCGCTGAAATAGCCGTTGGTGGCAAAGCAGCTGATGGCGCGGGCTTCTTTTATCATCCGACGGTTGTTGCGAATGTCGACAACGATGCCGAGATTGCCTGTAGTGAGGTGTTCGGACCGGTGGTCACAGTCTCCCGCTTTACCCGGCCCGAAGACGCGCTGCGGATTGCAAATGCGGGGCAATATGGTCTGGCGGCGTCGGTTTGGACACACGATCTGTCAACGGCCATGCAGATGACCGCTCAGCTGCGCTATGGCATGACCTGGGTCAATACTCACGGGGTACCAACCGCTGAAATGCCCTGGGCTGCGATGAAAGGGTCAGGCACGGGTTGCGACATGTCAGTCTATGCGCTGGATGCTTATACATCGGTGCGTCACGTCATGGTGGCGCACTGATGCGGTTGTCTGGAAAAACAGCGCTGGTGACCGGTGGCCGTCAAGGTATCGGACGCGGCATAGTGGAAGCGTTCCGGCGCGAAGGCGCAACCGTTACCACGTGCGGGCGTGGGGATCGGCCGGAGAATCTGGCGCCGGATGTGATCCGGTCGATGCTGGACGTCACCGATGCATCGGCCGTTGAAGACCTGGCATTGGCATCACGCGGAATGGACATTCTTGTCAACAACGCGGGCGTTCAGGTTGAAAAATCTGTCACGGAAAGTTCGGACGCGGATTGGGACACGGTGATCGGCACCAATTGCCGGGGTGTGTTCAATATGTGTCGCGCTTTCATTCCGCATATGTCCCAAGGTGGATCAATCATCAATATAGGCTCTATTGCGGGGAAAGTGGCGGATCCATCTATGGCGCTGTACAATGCGTCCAAGGCGTTTGTGCACGGGTTGACGCGATCCATTGCGGTGGATCACGGTCCCGATATCCGGTGCAACGCGATTTGCCCGGGCTGGATCGAAACAGGTATGCTGGATGCCGGTTTTGATCTGGCACGTGATCCAAAAGCCGCACGGCGCGATGCTCTGATCCGGCATCCCGCTCGACGGTTTGGTCAGCCAGAAGATATCGCATGCATGGCCGTTTGGCTTGCATCGGACGAAGCCGCATTTGCAACGGGCCAGATGTTCACCGTGGACGGTGGCATGACGGCGGCTTCGCCTCTTAATCCGGGGTTATTCTGATGAATGTGAAACACACAGCCTGTCTGGGTGGCGGCGTAATCGGTGCAAGCTGGGCAGCCTTGTTTCTGGCCTCTGGCCGTTCGGTTGCGCTGTTTGATCCAGACCCTAACATCGGTAGAAACGTTCGAAATTACATTCAGGACGCCTGGCCAACCATGCAGGCGCTGGGATTGACCAAACAGGGCGATCCCGATGCAATCAGCTTTCACGCCAGTGCCGCAGCTGCCGTGGACGGCGCCGATTTCGTTCAGGAAAGCGCGCCCGAGAGATTGCCCGTCAAGCACACACTTTTCAAAGAGATAGAGCCCGCCCTGACAGCGCACGCAATTGTTGCAAGCTCTGCATCCGGGCTGACCCTTGGGCAAATGCAGCCCGGCTGGTCGGATCCATCCCGCTTTGTGCTGGGTCATCCGTTCAATCCGCCTCATCTGATCCCGCTGGTCGAGGTTATGGGCAACGAAAAGACCGCCGATGGTGTCGCTGATGCCGCGCA
The DNA here is from genome assembly GCA_039028255.1 of Pseudomonadota bacterium. GTDB lineage: Bacteria > Pseudomonadota > Alphaproteobacteria > Rhodobacterales > Rhodobacteraceae > Ruegeria. The sequence continues at coordinate 19,891 of JBCCIK010000007.1, forward strand.
GGCATTTTATCAAAGCATCGGCAAAACCACGATCCGCATGAACAAAGAGGTGCCGGGTCATGTCGCCAACCGGTTGCAGGCTGCCTTGTGGCGCGAAGCGGTTCATCTGGTGATATCCGGCGTGGCGTCGGTTGAAGATGTTGACAAGGCGGTTTGGGCCGGTCCCGGTGTCAGATGGGCGGCCATGGGACCGACCATGCTGTTCAACCTGGGGGCCGGCGATGGCGGTCTGGCCGCATTTTGCGACCATTTCACCGACACGTTCAACGGATGGTGGGACGATCTTGGACAGGTCAGGTTGAACGATGAGGTTGCGCATCAACTGACCACAGGTATCGCTGCCTCGGCACAGGGTAAATCGCCCGCCGAATTGTCACAGCAGCGCGACACCCTGATCCTGGCAATGCAGAAATCGATAACGGATCTGCGATAACGCCTAACCCAGCAACTGCCCCAGCTTCATCGCCACAGCCATGTTGCCTGATATCTTCAGTTTGCCCAAGGCAACCCCCGTCATCGGATTCAATTGTCCGGTCAGCAACTTGACCAGATTGTCCTGCGAGATCCGGATGGTGCAGTCTGTTTCCTGATCCTGGGTTGTGGCCTGATTGTCCGCCAGAACTATTACACCCGCCGCACCGCAGTCGAACTTGAGCGAGCCGTCAAAGCGTTTGCCGTCCAGACCTTTGTGGATGCCGTCCGCGATATCCTGAAGCATGTGCGTCCTTTCCCAATTCACACATGCGTAAAGACAAATCCCGGATACGGGCAAGCGTGACGCTGGGTTGCACGAGCAAAGAAAAACCCGGCACCACATCTGGTGCCGGGCTGATCCTCAGGCTCTGATGGTCCGATTACCCGGACAGACGTTTGTCGCGTGCCGCCAGAAGTTTCAACCGCAATGCATTCAGTTGGATGAAACCTGCCGCATCCTTCTGGTCATAGGCACCGGCGTCTTCCTCAAACGTCACATGGGCCTCGGAATACAGCGAATGGTCAGACCAGCGGCCCACGGTCGAGGCCAGCCCTTTATACAGTTTCAAGCGCACGGTGCCGGTGACATGGGCCTGTGATGTGTCGATGGCCGCTTGCAGCATGTCCCGCTCGGGCGAGTACCAGAAACCGTTATAGATCAGCTCGGCATATTGCGGCATCAGCTGGTCCTTCAGGTGCATGGCGCCGCGGTCCATGGTGATGGATTCGATGCCGCGATGTGCTTCCAGCAGGATGGTGCCGCCGGGGGTTTCATAGATGCCGCGCGACTTCATGCCGACAAAACGGCCCTCGACCAGATCCAGACGGCCAATACCGTGCTTGCCGCCATATTCATTCAGTTTGGTCAAGATGGTCGCGGGGCTCATCGCTTCGCCATTGATGCTGACCGCGTCGCCTTTTTCAAAGCCGATTTCGATAAACTCGGGCTCGTTTGGGGCGTCCTCGGGGTGGACGGTGCGTTGATACACGTAATCGGGCGCCATATCGGCGGGGTCTTCCAGGACCTTGCCTTCGGACGATGTGTGCAGCAGGTTGGCATCGACCGAGAACGGAGCCTCGCCGCGTTTGTCCTTGGCAATCGGGATCTGGTTCGCTTCGGCAAACTCCAGCAGCTTGGTCCGGCTGGTCAGGTCCCATTCGCGCCACGGGGCGATCACCTTGATGTCGGGGTTCAGCGCATAAGCCGCCAGTTCAAAGCGAACTTGATCGTTGCCCTTTCCGGTCGCGCCATGGGCCACGGCATCGGCCCCTGTTTCTTCGGCAATTTCAATCAGACGTTTTGAGATCAGCGGCCGCGCGATCGAGGTTCCCAGCAAATAAAGACCTTCGTACTGCGCATTGGCACGGAACATGGGAAAGACAAAGTCGCGGACAAATTCCTCGCGGATATCTTCGATATAGATGTTCTCGGGCTTGATCCCCAGCAGCTCGGCCTTTTGACGGGCTGGCTCCAGCTCTTCACCCTGACCCAGATCGGCGGTAAAGGTGACCACCTCACACCCATACTCGGTCTGCAACCATTTCAGGATGATCGAGGTATCAAGGCCACCGGAATAGGCCAGAACAACTTTCTTGGGCGCGGACATCTGATTTCCCTTTATGCGTAGAACGACTGGCCCCTAGCGGGTTTTGAACGCGGGGGCAAGTTTGTGTGCACGGCCCGGGGCGTTGAGTGCAGCGAAACGAACAAACCGGGCGCTGCGCATCGGGCAAAGGCAGAGGCCGCCGGATGCAATGTCCATGGCTCAGAGCTGTTCATGTCATGTGCTTTTGACGTGTCCGCAGAAAAACGAACAAGCCGGACATAAGAATCATCAGAATACCCATGGCCACCGGCAAACTGGGAAAATCGCCCCAGATCATCCATCCCCAGATAATCGCCAGAGGCAGGCCAAAATATTCAAACGGTGCAACGATGGCTGCATCCGTGACCCGGTATGCCTGGCCAAGGCAATACCCGACGATGGCCGAGTTTATGCCCAGCCCTGCAAGCAGCCACGCGTCGGTACCCTGTGGCCAGACCCAGGCCCTGAGCAGAAACACCAGACTTTCGTTTTCAAACCCGCTGGCATAGCGCCCGTCACCTGCCACACCCCAGAACAGCAAACCGACCACGATAAAGATTGCCTGAATATAAACAGCCATTGCCGACGCCTTGGAACGGGCACCCAGAAACCGGGTCATCACGTTATTGAGCGCATAGGTGAATGCCGCAATGACTGGCAGAAGATACATGATCAGGCTGACCTCTCTTTCGGTGCCGGTTTCCCAGGGGCGGGTCATGACGACGACCCCGATAAACCCGACAACCACCGCGCCAAGCCGCATCGGGCCAACCTTTTCGCCCAGCATCGGTATGCTAAGCAGCGTGATCATCAAAGGCGCCACAAAGAACACAGCGGTCGCCTCGGCCAGCGGCAGCACGGCCAAGGCGGAAAAGAAAGTCAGATTTGCCAGAACAATCAGCATCCCCCGCAAAAGATGAAGCCAAGGCTGATCGGTTTTGAGAATGCGCCAGCCGCCCTCAAGCTGCACCAGAAGCAGGCCAAACCCGATACCGATCAATGATCTGGTAAATACGATCTGGTGCAGCGGGTAACTGCCGGACAGGAATTTGATCAGCATATCGTTGACCGAAATCGCAAGCATCCCGGCCAGAATGAAGGCCACGCCGGCCGTTGGATGTTGCAGTCTTGATTGCGCTGACATGGGATGACCTTTCGCCCGGCCAATAGCATGGCGCACAAGCCGATTCATGTCCTTTAGCGACAGCACGCATCGCGTATCGCGCCAGAATTCTGCCAAAGATCGAACGCGGTTGTCACACCACCTTTTCCCGCCGCAGACCTGACGCCATTTACCGCGACACGCGTTTGACCGAACGGCACCAGTCGGGCGGCGGCCTGTCACATTTCCCAGGGCGGAGGTTTACCGATGTCTTCGATCAGGAAATCCATAAACGCGCGGACCTTTGGCGACAGAACGTTGGATTTGGGATAGATCAACCAAAGCATATTGCTTTCAGCCGCTTCGTAATCCGGCAATACCCGCTCAAGCTGACCTGCGGCCAGTTCGGCATGAACGCTCCATATTCCGTTCAGGGATATTCCGGCCCCGGCCAGGGTGGCGCGCTTTTGGCTCAGCCCGTCATCCATGACAAGCTGACTGTGGGCGGACTCTGGATCAAATACGGCTGTTTGGCCCTGCGCGGTCTTGATCGTGCGAGCCCGAAGATCGCGAAACGCGATCAGCCTGTGACGGGTCAGATCGTCCGGGGTGTCTGGTCGGCCATGTTTGCTCAGGTAAGCGGGTGAGGCGCACAGGATACGCCTGTCATCTGCCAGCTTGCGACCTTTCAGGCTTGTGTCCAGCAACGGTGCATTGCGCAGCGCCAGATCATAGCTGCCTTCGATCAGATCGAACTGAACGTCCGACAAACGAAGATCGAGCCTGAGTTGTGGATGCCGGTCAAGAAATTTTGGCAGGATCGGCGCGATGTAAAGCTGTGCGAACGTGCTGGGCGCGGTGAACCGCAAGGTGCCGCTGATATTTGCCGATCTCTGACCCAAAGCAGCACGCGCCGCGTCCTCTTGCGCGATCATTTCCCGGGCGAAGGGCAGGAAATCCGCCCCTTCAATCGACAGGGCCACTTTGCGCGTGGTGCGATGCAACAGATCCGCGCCGACGCTGTGTTCCAGTTTGGCCAGTTTCGCGCTGGCGACGGCAGGTGCCATACCAAGGCGACGGCCCGCTGCACTGATGTTCAGCAACTCTGCGGCCAGGACAAACAGGCGTAATCCATCTGTATCGATGCTCATTATATCGAATTCCCGAATTATGAATGCAGGAATAAGCCATTTATTTCGATACTGCCAGTGGTCATATCCGGTTCATACAGCAAATACGGATCATCGGAGGGTTCTGAAATGACACGGGTGGCAACGGTCAACTATCACGTCCACAAGGCCGAACGGCAGGCTTTCGAGCTGGATGCCGGCGGCATCGCAGGCAACCTGATTTCGCCCGAACTGGCGGTCACCGAAGTGGAACTGACCGATACCCGTGCATCAGACCGGCCCGCCCGGTTCGCCAGTGAATCAGTGGAGTTTGCGCACGCGCCAAGCGCAGTGACCGATTTTTCCGGCGATGCCTGGTCAAAGACGTATGATCGTGAGTTGACAGAATTGCTGATCTCACGTCTTGGCGCCCGCGACGTGATCGTTTTTGACCATACCGTCCGCGTGGACGATCCCGACGCAACCCGCAAACCGGCCCGCAATGTCCACAGCGACTACAGCAAGGACGGCGCGGAACAGCGCCTGATCGATATTCTGGGTGATGAAAAAGCCCGTGAATGGAGTGCGGGTCACTATGCCTTTGTCAATGTTTGGCGGCCCGTGGATCAGCCGATCAACTGTGCGCCGCTGGGGTTTGTGCGCCCGTCCAGCGTTGATCCCGAGGACTGGATTTTGCTGGACCTGATCTATCCGGATCGCAAAGGACAGATTATGGGGCTTGTCGGCAATCCTGACCACGTTTGGCTGTATCGCTCAAAAATGACGCCGGATGAGGTGGCGGTTTTTAACATCTATGACAACCAGGGGCGGCCATCGATTGCACACAGTGCGCTTGACATGATCGAAGATCCCGCCGTCACGACCGTTCGAAAAAGTATCGAGAGCCGGACACTGGTGCGATACTGAGGAGGCAATGATGTTGGACAAATCAGAAATCATAGCCTTTCAGGCGATCAATGCGGCCTATAACCGGGTGTTCCGGCCGGATCGTCTGAGCCTTGGTTTGGTGGTGCCACTCGAAGCTTACGCTGTCGGCTCCAAACCAGCGATGCGGGATCATATTCGAATCGCGCAACTGGCCGAACAGCTGGGATTTGCCTCGCTGTGGCTGCGCGACGTGCCTTTCGACGTGCCGAGCTTTGGTGATCCGGGCCAAATGTTTGATCCGTTTGTCTATCTGGGCACTCTTGGCGCGGTAACCGACCGGATCGCGCTGGGCACGTCCAGCATCATTTTGCCGTTGCGCCACCCGGCCCATGTGGCCAAAGCAGCGGCAACGGCGGATGTATTGTCAGACGGCCGGCTTCTTTTGGGCGTTGCGTCCGGGGATCGCCCCGAGGAATACCCGGCGATGGCCAAAGACTATGACGACCGCGGTGCCCGGTTTCGCGACAGCCTGACCTATATTCGCGCCATGGGCACGCCCTATCCCGCGCTGACATCCCGGCAGGGCAGTTTGTCCGGTCAGATCGACATGCTGCCGAAACCGGTGGGCGCGCGCCTTCCGGTGCTGATCACCGGCGGCAGCCGGCAATCGCCGGACTGGGTGGCGGAAAATGGCGACGGCTGGATGACTTATCCACGCGATGCCATGCTTCAGGGGCGTGTCGTTTCGGATTACCGCGCTCGGCTGGCTGCGGCCGGACAGCCGGACAAACCGGTGATGCAATCGCTTTACATCGACCTGCTGGATCAACCAGAGGCACCCGCGCGACCGATCCATCTGGGCTTTCAGGCCGGTACTGGGTTCTTACGCCGGTACCTGACCGAAATCCGGGACCTTGGCATCAATCACGTGGCGCTGAACCTGCGGTTCAATACGGCGCCGATCGACACAACACTCAAGCGGCTGGCGGACGATCTGCTGCCTGATTTTTCCTAAAGGATCAATGATATGACCAAGACCATTCTGATCACGGGATCGACCGACGGGATCGGCCTGCTGACAGCCAGAAAACTTGCCGCGTCCGGACACACTGTCCTGTTGCACGGTCGTAACCAGGCCAAGCTGGACGCTGCCGCCGCAGAGATTGACGGCAATGTCGACACGTTCAGCGCGGATCTTTCGCAGATGACAGCAGTAAAACAACTGGCTGCGGACATCCGCGCCCGATACGACAGGCTGGACGTTCTGATAAACAACGCAGGGGTTCTGAAAGCGCCCCGTCCGGTGTTGGACAATGGGCTGGACATCCGCTTTGTCGTCAACACCTTTGCGCCGTATCTGCTGACCGAGCTTCTGTTGCCGATCATTCCCAAGGACGGCCGCGTCGTGAACCTGTCATCTGCAGCGCAGGCCCGTGTGGACACGGCGGCGATGCAGGGTGGCCAGGTGCTTGGCGATATGGATGCCTACGCTCAAAGCAAACTTGCCATCACCATCTGGACGCGCGAATGGGCCCGATCGTTGCAGGATGGCCCCGTCATGGTTGCGGTCAATCCGGGTTCGCTGCTGGCGTCCAAAATGGTCAAGGAAGGGTATGGTGTTGCGGGCCATGATCTGAGCATTGGGGCCGATATCCTGATCGAGGCCAGTCTGGGCGACCGGTTTGCCGATGCGTCCGGTGCTTATTTTGACAATGACAGCGGTGCCTTCGCGAACCCGCATGCAGCCGCCCTGGACGAAACACATGCTGCCGACGTTATGAACGCGGTTCAAAGCCTGGTACGCGACCACAGCTAAGACCAACACGAACACAGACTTTATCAACTGCCGCACATTCCTGATGTCGCGGCCCGGGAAAGGAATGCCCAATGAAATACGAGAACTTTCAAACCTTTGACGTTACAGTCGAAGGAGCCATTGCGACAGTGACGTTCAACTTCGGTTCCGTGAACGTGCAGGGTCAGGAGATGCTGGCCGATCTGAACAGTCTTGCGATGCGACTGGAACGCGACCGGGACACCAAGGTTGTGATCTTTCAATCGGCAAATCCTGAAATTTGGGTTTGTCATTATGACACGGAATTGTTGAAGGATATGTCGACCGAGGCCGTCTCACGCGACGACGCGCAGCTTTTGGACTTGCAGGCGGTTTGTGAACGCATCAGCAAAGTGCCGCAGGCGACAATCGCCAAGCTTGAAGGGTTTGCCCGCGGCGGCGGCCACGAGCTGGCGCTGGCGCTCGACATGCGCTTTGCGGCGCGTGGCAAGTTCAAATTCATGCAGATGGAAGTTGGCATGGGTATCCTGCCGTGCGGTGGTGGCGCGTCCCGCATGGCACGCCAGACCGGACTGGGCCGCGCGCTGGAGATCATCCTGAGCGCACGCGATTTCGACGCCGACGAGGCCGAGCGCAAGGGCACCATCAACAAGGCGCTGGAGCCTGATGAAATCGGTCCTTATGTCGACGCACTGGCGCAGCGTATCGCGCAATTCCCGGCGCACTCGATCAACGCCTGCAAACAGATGGTTTACGAATCCATCGACAAACCCATCGATGAGGCGCTGAAGGCCGAAGCGTACTGGCTGTATCAGGCCACCAGCAAGACACCTGCTGTCAAACGCTTTGCCATTGCGGATGAACAAGGTCTGGAACATGACGTCGAAAACCAGCGCAACTGGAGCGAGTTGGTTATGCAGGTTCAGGACATCAACTGACCCGTCCGGTTTTGGTCGCCTTGTACCCCAAGGCGGTCAACATCACGCCAGGCAGATGGTGGAGGCTGATGAAACAGGCCTCTACCGGGTCGCATTAGCACCGGGGTCCGTTGACTCCGGTGCGTTTTAAACCGTGACCGCCTGTCTAAGCTGCTCTTGACCAATCTGTGTTTTGGACCCTTGCAAAAAAGGCACTCCGCGTTCCAGAACCAGAAAGCTGTCACCCAGTTCATAGGCGAAATCAAAATACTGTTCGACCAGAACGATGGCCATGTTTCCCTGATCGCGCAACAGTTGGATAACCTGCCCGATCTGCTTGATAATATTGGGCTGAATGCCCTCGGTCGGTTCGTCCAGCAATAAAAGTTTCGGTCTTGTGATCAAAGCTCGCGCAATTGCAAGCTGCTGTTGCTGACCACCGGACAGGTCACCGCCGCGACGGGCCAGAAACTCTTTGAGGATCGGGAAAAGCTCAAAAATGAAATCAGGGATCGAGCGATCCGCGCGTGGCAGGCAGGCAAAGCCGGTTTCCAGGTTTTCGCGCACGGTCAGAAACGGGAAAATCTCACGGCCCTGAGGCACATAGGCCAGACCTTTTTGCGCCAGTTCAAACGATTTCGCGTGCCCTATCGTTTCACCATCAAAAACATATTCTCCGCCGCTGCGCGGATGAACGCCTGAAATAGCTTTCAACAGGCTTGTCTTGCCGACGCCATTGGTCCCCATCACACAGGTCACATGCCCGCGATACGCGGTTATGTCGATCCCGGTCAGCACCCGGCTGCCGCCGTAATGCAGTGACAGATCAGAGATTTCCAGCAGGTTAGCGCCCAAGATAAACCTCGATTACTTTTTCGTTCTGCGTGACATGATCCAGCGATCCTTCGGCCAGAACCGCGCCTTCGTGCAGAACGGTGACTTTGCAATTCAGGCGGCGAACAAACTCCATATCGTGTTCCACCACCACCACCGCACGGGTTCTGGCCGCTTCGACCAAAATGTCCGTGGTGTGCTCGCGTTCGGCGGGCGTCATGCCAGCGGCCGGTTCATCAACCAAAAGCAACCGAGGATTCTGAGCCAGCAACATACCGATTTCCAGCCATTGCTTCTGCCCGTGGCTCAGTTCACCGGCCTTGCGTTCCAGCGCCCCGGCCAGACCGATTTCCTGGGCCAGTGCGGCCACTTTTTCATGGTCTTTGCCGGCTGCACGAAATCGCAGAACTGACAGCGGCCCACGTTTGTTTTCAACAGCCAGCATCAGATTTTCGCGCACGCTTTGATCTTCAAAGACGGTGGGGCGCTGAAACTTGCGGCCAACACCTGCACGGGCAATCTGGCTTTCGCTCAGGGACAGCAGCGACGTCGATTTTTCACCCCATAACACACGCCCGCTGTCCGGTCTGGTTTTGCCCGTTATGATGTCCATAAACGTTGTTTTACCGGCTCCGTTTGGTCCGATAACGGCGCGCATTTCTGCCGGACCGATCTGGAAGGTCAGGTTGTTGATGGCCCGAAAACCGTCAAAGGTGACCGAGACGCCGGATACTTCCAGAAGCGTACTCATTCTTCTGCCTCCTTTTCACGCAGCGAACCTGAACCCGGGCCCAGATCTGCACCATGTCTGACGGGTGCGCGGCGTTCGGTGAACCGGTCGACCAGCCCGCCGATGCCGCGGGGCGCAAACAGCGTCACTGCAACAAACGAAAAGCCCAGCAGAATGGTCCACCAATCGACCCATTGGATGGTGTAGAACCCAAGCGAAACATCGGGGGCCTGTCCACCCGTGAACCACGTCGACAAAAGCGAGACAAACGCGGCTCCGATCACGGCGCCATACAGCCGTCCACGTCCGCCGATTGCCACCCAGACGGCCAGGTAGATCGATGCGATCGGCGCCATTTCCGCCGGATTGATTATCCCCGCCTGAGGATAGTACAAAGCACCGGCAATGCCGCAGATGACTGCAGTAAACGTGAAAACGAACAGCTTGTAAGCCTCGACCGAGTAGCCAAGAAATCGCACGCGGTTTTCATCGTCGCGAATGGCGCGCATGACCGATCCGAATTTTCCCGACACCATCCAGGCACACAGCAGATAGCCCAGACCAAGTGCCAGCGCGGACGCCCAGAAAAACAGGATCGAGATCGTAGATTGCGGAACCGTATCAAGGCCGGGCAGATTCTGTAGCCCGGACAGACCATTGTTGCCGCGTAATCCGCTGTCGTTCTGAAACAGGTACAAAGACAGGGCCAGTGTCATCGCCTGTGTCAGGATCGACAGGTAAACACCCGTCACCCGGCTGCGAAATGCAAGCCAGCCAAAGACAAGGGCCAGCAGTCCGGGCACCAGCACAACTGCTGCCAGTTGCAGTGGCAGCGAGTGTGCCAAAGCCCAGATCGGTGGAAACTCGGATGCGCCCACAACGCCGAAAATCTGAGTGGCGATGCCATCCGATATTTCCTGGGCCGTTGGCGGCAGCGCCGAGGCGGACAGGCTGTCGCGCACGATGATTTCCGTGCGTGCATACATCAGCCACATTCCGATGGCATATCCGCCGATGCCAAAGAATGCCATGTGGCCCAAAGACAGAATGCCGGTGTAGCCCCAAACCAGATCCATGGCCAAAGCGGCCAGGCACAGGCACAGGGTTTTGCCCAGCGTTTTGACAAAGCTTGTTGAAATCAGACCGATCCCGAACCCTTCACCCAGAAGGGTGATAATTGCCGTGAACAGCGACAGGATAATCAGAAACAGCGCAACGGATGGATACCGCAGCACCAGCGGCTTGCGTGCGGGTTTGCCTGCAGGAGAGCTAATATCAACCATATCAGGCTTCCGCTGCCCGACCTTTGAGCGCGATGATGCCGCGCGGCCGGAATTGGATGAACAGGATGATGAAAAGGATCATGTAGGTCTGCGCCGCCAGCGTGTTCGACGGATTAAGCCATTCGATCCCTTTCTGAAGCGTTCCAACCAGTGTCGCGCCCAGCAAGGTTCCCCAGATATTGCCCACCCCGCCAACAACCACGGTCATAAAGCTTTGAACGATATAGTCCGATCCCATTTCGGACGTGACCTTGGCGTAAAGCCCTATGGCCACACCCGCGATGCCGGCAATGCCTGAGCCGAAACCGAAGGTCAGCATGTTGATCCTGTCCGGATTAATACCCATCGAAGCAGCCATACGCGGGTTTTGCGTGACGGCGCGGACCTCAAGACCCAGCCGGGTCCGGTTCATAACGATCAGGAAAAGCGCCAGAAACAGCAGGGCCAGCACAAAAATCGCAATTCTGATGTAGCTGATGGAAACGATGTCGTTGATCACCAACGATCCATCCAGCCATGCCGGAGCGGTCAGAGGGCGCGCCTGTGTGCCGAAAATGTTCTTTGCCAGTTGCTGAAGCGCGATCGACACCCCAAACGTTGCCAGCAACGTCTCAAGGGGACGATGATACAGCCAGCGAATAACCAGCCGTTCCAGCATCACGCCTGCCCCGAACGTCACCAGAAAAGCGCAAGGGATTGCAACCAGGATCGACAGCGTGAGGTCCGGAATGAACAATTGAACGACATATCCGGTATACGCACCCATCATGATGAATTCACCATGCGCCATGTTGATCACGCCCATCACGCCAAACGTGATTGCAAGTCCGATGGCGGCCAGAAAGTAAATCGATGCCAGAGACAACGCATCCAGAACCAGATCCGCGGTCCGGTTCAGCGCAACCTGTGTTTTTATGTTGTCCAACGCCGCCTGTGCCGCCAGCGCAACGGGCAACGGAGCGGAGGTGTAAATCTTGAAAAAACTGTGCGCCCCGACGGCTGTGGCCATGTCTGTCTCAGTAACAAACGGCTGTGCCAGACCCTGTTGTGCAAGCATCTGATACGCGGCCTGGCGGGCGCTGTCTTCGTTCAGACTGGCCACTTGTACACCCGCCACCATGTCGCCGTTCAGGTTGGCGACAAGCGTTTGCCTGACGGTTGCGGCGTCAATCGGCGCCGGCGCCAGCCCTTTGTCCACCAAAAGGCGATAGGCCTGATCCTGCGACAGGTCCTGCGAGCCGACCTGAACCGCCACGCCGTCGTCGGGAACAGCATCAGCCACCTGGATGTCCGAAGCAACAAGCGGATTGAGCGTTGCACGCAGGTCAACGCCCAGATCGCCGGCAAAGCTGTCGATGGCGGTAAGCCTTGCGGCCTGATCCTCATCGAACCGGATTGTCAGAAGACGTTCCAGCCTGTGTTTGCGCGCCTTAAGGTTCGGATCGTCCTCACCTGCGAGCGCATCGCGCATGGCTGCAAGATGCGTGGATTCTGCGTTCCGTTCGATGGCCGTCAGTGCCGCGGCGCGATTTTGTGGGTCCGGGTCGTTCAGCTGAAACCGGACCAGAGCAGAGGCGATCAGACCCCGTATCCCCGAATTTGGTTTCAGTTGTTTATAGGCTTTACGATCTTCAACGGCGATCTCGGACCCGTCGGACACATCGTAAATCTGTAATCCGCCATCAACCTTTGCGGCAAACACAAAAAGGCCGGTTTCCTTGTTGTACCACATGTCCTTGGCCTGCCAGCGTTCCAGAACACCCTGTGCGGCGGGCAGACCACTGTCGGCCAGCGCATCAATCGCCGGGCCAATCGTTTTGCGAGAGGATTTTTTGATCACGTCCGCATGGGTCTGTAAAACCTGCTGAACCGGGGCGTCTGCGGTCTGGGCGTGCAGGCAGGCAGGGACAAACACAACAAGCAGAACAAACAGTGCCCGCAGTAACGACAGCATCATATGGAAGACCTTCGGCATAATGCCCCAGAGCGCGCACCGCGCGCGCCCTGGGTTGTTTGCGTTCAAAGCTTAGTAGTTCGACTTTATCTGCACGCAGCTTTCGGTTTCGGTGTTGTACATACCGCAGCCAAGTTCTTTCCAGTCGGACATCAGCACTGCGGATTCCGGCAGGTAATCTGTCCAGGCATCGCCGGCCACTTCTTCTGTCTGGCTGATGATGTCGAACTGGCCGTCTTCCTGAATCTCACCAATCAGAACCGGTTTTGCCAGATGGTGGTTGGGCAGCATGACCGCTGTACCGCCGGTCAGATTCGGAAACTCCTGACCGTACATGGCGTCGCGGACTGCATCGACATCGGTTGTTCCGGCTTCCGTTGCAGCGTTCAGCCACATGTTGAACCCGATATAGTGCGCCTCCATCGGATCATTTGTCACCCGGTCTTCGCCCATCCGCGCCTTCCAGGCCTCGACCCAGGATGTGTTGGCGTCGCTGTCTGCGGTTTGAAAATAGTTCCACGCAGCCAGGTGGCCGACAAGGTTGGTGGTGTCCAGACCGGCCAGTTCTTCCTCGCCCACCGAAAACGCGACCACCGGGATATCATCGGCCGAAATGCCTGCTGCGGCGAGCTCTTTGTAAAAGCCGACATTTGCATCACCGTTGATGGTAGAGATGACGCCGACCTTCTTACCGTCGGCCCCCAGTGCAACTACGTCAGCCACGATTTTAGACCAGTCAGAATGACCAAAGGGCGTGTAGTTGACGAAGATATCTTCCTCTGCGATGCCCTTCTGTTTCAGATAACTTTCCAGAATGTTGTTCGTGGTTCGCGGATAGACATAATCCGTACCCAACAGCGCGAACTTTTCAACCTCCAGCTCGTCCAGGAAATAATCTGTGGCAGGGATCGCCTGCTGATTGGGGGCAGCACCGGTGTAAAATACGTTTTTCGAACTTTCTTCGCCTTCATATTGAACCGGATAGAACAACAGACCGTTCAGCTCTTCGATAACGGGCAAAACGGATTTGCGGGATACTGATGTCCAGTTGCCGAAAATCACGTCCACGTCGTGCACCGTCAGCAGTTCACGGGCCTTTTCGGCAAACAAAGGCCAGTCCGACGCGGGATCAACAACAATGGCTTCCAGTTCGCACCCAAGCAGACCGCCCGCTTCGTTTTGCTGTTCGACCAGCATTTCCATCGTGTCTTTCAGGGTTGTCTCTGAAATGGCCATGGTGCCGGACAGAGAATGCAAAACGCCGACCTTGATCGGGCAGTCCGCAAGGGCCGGCAAAGCGCTGGCCAACAAAACTGCGGCGGTAGTGTTGAGAAGTCTGGTGTGCATCTGAATTTCCTTTTTTGGCGATGCGCAACAGGGTTGTTCCGGATGCCGAAACATCCCATATACCCCCCACGCAATATTGCGGTGTGTGAAGGCGTCATCAGGTTCCTACGCCCGTCGCCTTCGCACATTTTCCGGGCCGTCATGCGGCGCACAATTTTGCTAGTTCACTTTTTCTGATGACTGAGAGTCCCGCGTTGTGACTTCCCGGGCAGATTCGCATGACTGCTCAATTTTGCGGCGGTGCAGCAGGATTAGCTCAATTATGCGGCGGTGCAGCGATGCACGCTTCAGGCGCCGCCGAGAAGCAGATAATCACACTGCGACAACAGACGCGCGGCTGCACTGCGTGCGGCGTTAGCCCTGGATGTGTCCAGATTAAATCTTGCGACCTGCAACAGACCGGCATGCGCGTGTTTTGCATTAATCCGATAGTGCAGCGTCTGACGGGCCGTGTCCGGCGTAACCGTTGCATCAAGCAAGGCAACAAAGCTCAATCGGCGGGCTTCGAATTCGTCAGCTCTGGGATCACTGATCAACCAGGCGTGTTCCATTTCAGCCGAATACCGCCCCGTACAGCTTGCAAAGGATTTGACCAGATCGTTTTCGGCATGAAGCGAACCGGCTGAAATCATAACGCACTGAAGCGTAACAAGTATCGTTCTTAAAACGCTCATAATTTCAGCATTACAACCGAAAATATGCCCGTCAAGGCGGCGTTCATGAAATTGCGCGCATCCGATGCATATGCGCACGTATCACAAGGTGCGCGTTCAGCGATCGTTTTCAGGTGTCCTTTGCATCAGACAATTGCTGGTTTGCAACAGGTCAACAACTTCGCTGGTCTGTGGTCTGCGTGTTGATCGGGGCGGTAAGCCGGCGATCAGCGATCGCCCCGTTGTGCACGACCGATCATCGGCACGCACAAGCGAACCGTCCGCCAGGGCGGTTTCAATCAGGCAGCTATGCCCGATCAACACGCCCGCCCCGGCTTTGGCCTCTTCAACGGCAAGACTGTACAACGAAAACTGCGGCCCCGTTTGCGGGGCAGGTAGCGCCATGCCAACCGCATTGGACCAGATCGACCAATCGTCTGCCCAGGTTTGATCGTGCAAACGGGTGACGTCGCCACCGCCGATGTCGCGGCCCAATGCAGCAGGCGCGCAGACCGGTACGATGTCGTCCTGACAGATCACAACCTGATCCTGAGACCCGTCCGGTACGCCGAAAAAGATCGACAGATCAAACAACTCTCTGCCCAGTCTTGGCGGGGTTTCCATCGCAGTGACCGAGAAAGCCATGTGCGGGAACCGGCTACGAATTTGGCTCAGCCTTGCAGGCAGCCAAAGCTGGGCGATTGCAGGCAGCGTTGCGATGTGAAAGTCGACCACAGGTTTGAGATTGTTCAAGGCCCGCGTTGCGTCAGCCAGCCGGTCGAAAGCGGATGTGAAGGCCGTAGCAACAAGGGCGCCTTGGGATGTCAGCTCAACACCCTGCGCGTTGCGACGGAACAAGGGCGTGTTGGCCCAATCCTCCAGCGTTTTGACATGTTGTGAAATTGCGCCGGGCGTCACATTCAGTTCTTCGGCGGCCCCCACGAAGCTGACATGGCGCGCGGCTGCCTCAAAGGCGCGCAGCGCGTTCAGGGGTGGGCCCTTGGGACGTTTTGGTGCAACAGTCATGACAGCAGGCTTAGTTTTTCTACGCCAAGAAATAGCAATTCTGCTTTGCGCTGTCATCCGAACATTGTCAGAATGGAACCATCGCGCAGGAGGACGACCAATGACGCTTGAGCAACGATCCTGGGTACCGGTACAAAGCGAAGCCCTGGTGCAGAAGATTGCGGGCAAAGCCGCTGCGATGACATCGGCCGATATCCTAAGCCGGGTCCAGTATCTGGCAGAAGAAAATCGCCGCATTCACGAGCAAGAGTGTTTCAACCTTAATCCCGCGACCAATGTTATGAACCCAAAGGCCGAGGCGCTGCTGGCCTCGGGGCTCGGCTCGCGCCCGTCGCTGGGGTATCCCGGCGACAAATATGAAATGGGGCTTGAGGCGATTGAAGAAATAGAGGTTATCGCCGCCCAGCTGTGCGCAGACGTTTTTCAGGCTGAATACGCCGAGATACGCGTGCCGTCGGGTGCGTTGGCCAATCTGTATGGGTTTATGGCGATCTGTAATCCGGGCGACACCATTATCGCGCCGCCCGCGTCCATCGGCGGTCACGTCACTCACCATGTCGCGGGATGTGCAGGGTTGTACGGTCTGCGCACCATCGAAGCGCCTGTCCGCGCAGACGGTTATACGGTCGATCTGGACCAGTTGAACGAGATGGCGCGCGCCAACCGTCCGAAACTGATCACACTCGGCGGCAGCCTGAACCTGTTCGAACATCCGGTGGCCGACGTGCGCGCCATTGCGGATGACATCGGCGCCAAGGTCATGTTCGACGCGGCCCATCAATGCGGAATCATCGCCGGACAAGCGTGGTCCAACCCGTTGAAGGACGGTGCGCATTTCATGACTATGAGCACGTATAAAAGCCTGGGTGGTCCGGCAGGCGGCCTGATCGTTTCAAATGAGGCGGATATTGCCAGGGCGCTGGATTCCATCGCTTTTCCCGGAATGACGGCCAATTTCGATGTTGCGAAAACAGCGGCGCTGGCTGTGACAATGCTGGACTGGAAGGATTTTGGCCGCGATTACGCGCAAGAGATGATTGCCCTGTCGCGGGCGTTTGCTGCTGCGCTGGATTCAAAAGGTGTGCCTGTTTTTTCAGGCGCGCAGGGGTTCACCAATTCCCATCAGTTTGCGGTTCTGGCGCAGCCGTTTGCCGGCGGACAATCGGCGTCAAAACTGTTACGCAAGGCCGGTTTTCTTGCGTGTGGTATTGGCCTGCCCGTTGATCCGGTCAAAGACGATATGAACGGCCTGCGCTTTGGTACGCCCGAGCTGGTACGATGGGGCATGACTGCCGCTGATGCTGATCGTCTGGCCGATCTGGTCAAATCGGGACTGAAAGGAGCGCCTGTGTTGCCCGAGGTATCGGCCTGGCGGCAGGAATTTGACACGCTGCACTTTGTGCACTGAGGCTTGGTTGTCCCGGGCAATCGCGGTATGAGATTCAAGACCGGGTTCAGCTTTTGGTTTGCCGCCCAATCATGCCCCGGGTCGTTGATTGCAAAGGATGTGTTTTGAATGCTTGATCTTTGCGCGTTTCGCCGCGACCTGCATGCTCATCCGGAAACCGGGTTCAATCTTGAAAGGACCTCGCGCCTGATTGCAGAGCAGTTGGAACAGGCGGGTCTTGACGTGACTCGGGGTGTCGGACAATCGGGTCTTGTCGCTACCCTGCGCCGCGGGTCGCAAGACACGGCCATAGGCTTTCGGGCGGATATGGATGCGCTGCCAATTGCCGAGGCTAACAATTTTGGCCACTGTTCGACCGTTGCGGGAAAATTCCACGGCTGTGGTCATGATGGGCACAGCACCATGTTGCTGGGCGCGGCTGTGCAGTTGGCATCTGATCCGTCGCTGGACAGAACAGTTCATTTTATCTTTCAACCCGACGAGGAAAACGGCAACGGCGCAGCGGCAATGATCGCGGATGGTTTGTTCGAACGGTTCCCCATGTCGCGCATCTATGGTCTTCACAATATGCCGGGCATGGCGCTTGGGCAGTTTGCCACGCAGGCCGGGCCGTTCTGCGCATTCGAGGACAATTTCGAAATCACAATCACGGGTCGCGGCGGGCATGCCTCGATGCCGGACAAGGGAATTGATCCTGTTGTAACAGGGTCGGCCGTTGTTTTGCAGCTACAGTCGATCGTGTCACGCTCGGTCCCGGCCAGCGCACATGCGGTTGTTTCGGTGACCGAATTCATCACGGACGGCGCCCGCAACATTCTGCCCAGCACCGTGACGTTGCGGGGGGATTGCCGTGGATTTTCCGGTGATGTTTCGGATATGATCAGGTCCCGCATGGCCTCCATTGTCGACGGCGTTTGTGCCGCACAGGGCGCGCAGGCGACGCTGGACTATACCACATCCTTTCAACCATTGATCAATGAGGCACAGTCGGTCGAAACCCTGGCAAATGTTGCGCGCACCGTCGGCTCGGTTGATGTGGAGTATGGCCGGGTCGGGTTTTCTGAAGACTTTGCCGAGTTTCTGAACCATTGTCCGGGGGCGTTCATTCTGATGGGCAACGGCACGCAAGGCACTGCGGCCATGCCTCTGCACAACCCGTCCTATGACTTTAACGACTCTGCAACAGATTACGGAGTTGCGTTCTGGGTTCGCCTGGCCCGTCAGGACGAATAATCCACAAAAGCCGATGCATCCATTGTTCCTGATGCCTTTTGTGATCGTGCCTTGCCACGCCGCTAAAGCTGAACACGGGCCGACGGGACGCGCGCGGGCCCGTGCGAAATCGGGCATCCATCGCGGACCTGTTTCGTTTTTCAATAGAACCGGCGCAAAGACGGTTATATCTAGGGGGTAATCTGTACTGTGGTCGGGCGCGTGACACTGTGTTTTTCCTACCCAGGATGTCTTTCCATCGGCAAACGGTCCGGCAGGGTCTGATCTTAAAATGCATAACCCCTCAGAACACTTTGCGAATTTGGTCGAATCCTATGGGTTCATCATATTGTTTCCGACAATTTTCCTGGAAACCTTTGGAGTGCCGCTGCCAGGCGAAAGCGCGCTGATTGCGACGTCGGTCATGGCGGCCAAAGGCGCGCTGAACATTTACGCGGTTGCCGTTGTCGCCATCCTTGCAGCAATTGCAGGCGACAATGTGGCCTATTTTATAGGGCGTCGGTATGGCCGCTCGATCATATTGGCCTATGGGACACGCTTTGGCATTACCGAGGCGCGATATGACACAGTTGAACAGCTGGCCCAAAAATACGGCGCGTTTATCGTGGTTTTTGCACGGTTTTTCGTCCTGCTCAGGCAACTGAACGGGCTGGTTGCCGGATCTGCCAGCATGCCCTGGGCCAAGTTCTTTATTGCGAATGTGCTGGGCTCGGTCTTTTGGGTCGTGTTCTGGACAACGCTTGCGTATCAGTTCGGAGAACATGTGTCCTTGCTGCCCAAGGCCGTGCATCATGCCCTGCTGATAGCAGCCATGGCGATACCGGTTGTGCTGGTGCTGATGTTTGTATTTGGACGAAACGCGTTAAAGAAGCGCAAGCAAACGGCCGGGACCCGGTCGGATTGATGTGCAAGGGCCTTTGACGACCCCATGAATACCTTGCTCTTTTAGTCGGGATAGGCCACTGACTCGCGCATGAATGATTTCATGTCCAGCGCCCGCGCCGCCGAACAGGCAATGCGCACGGTCTTTCCGCCAACGCCGTTGCAGCGCAACGCCCATTTGTCCGATCGCTATGGGGCTGATATCTGGCTCAAACGAGAGGATCTGAGCCCGGTGCGCTCTTACAAGTTGCGCGGCGCATTCAATGCCATGCGCAAACAACAGGATCAGGACCTGTTCGTCTGCGCCAGCGCTGGCAATCATGCTCAAGGCGTTGCCTTCATGTGTAAGCATCTGAACGTGCGCGGTGTGATTTTCATGCCAGTGACAACGCCACAGCAGAAAATCCAGAAAACGCGCATCTTCGGTGGTGACAATATTCAGATTCATCTGACCGGGGACTATTTCGATGACACGCTCGCCGCCGCGCAGGGCTGGTGCGCCCAACAGGGCGGGCATTTTCTGTCGCCATTCGACGACGAAGACGTCATCGAGGGCCAGGCGTCGCTCGCCGTCGAAATCGAGGCACAACTGGGGCGCGTGCCGGATCATGTCATTCTGCCTGTTGGCGGGGGCGGAATGTCATCGGGTGTTGCGACCTGGTTCGGGGATCGGACGCATTGTCTGTTCGTTGAACCAAAAGGGGGTGCCTGTTTGCACGCCGCCTTGGCGGCAGGTCATCCGGTGGCGCTTGACCATGTGGACAACTTTGTCGACGGCGCGGCGGTTGGGCGCATCGGTTCAAAGCCCTTCGAACTGCTCAGCACGCGGCATCTTTCGGATGTGCTGGTTCTGTCCGAGGATCGCATCTGCACCACCATGATCGAGATGCTGAACGTCGAAGGCATTGTGCTGGAGCCCGCCGGCGCGCTGGCCATCGAAGCCGTGCGTGATGTGCAGAGTTTTATCCGAGGCAAAACCGTTGTCTGCGTCTCATCGGGCGGCAATTTCGATTTCGAGCGCCTGCCCGAGGTGAAAGAACGGGCGCAGCGCTATTCAGGTGTCAAGAAATACCTGATTTTGCGATTGCCTCAGCGCCCCGGAGCATTGAAGGAATTTCTGGGCATACTTGGTCCCGAAGACGACATCGCCCGGTTCGAGTACATGAAAAAATCGGCGCGCAACTTCGGATCGGTCCTGATCGGGATCGAAACGCGCAAGCCTGAAAATTTCATGCGGCTGTTTGCGCATTTGGATGAGGCGGGCTTTACCTATACCGATATTACCGAAGATGAGACATTGGCGCAGTTCGTGATCTAGGTCAGGTTGCTGGAAAGCTGAGACTGAAAAGCGGATTTCGAGTCATCATAGACGGCTAATATGGCGGTCAGATCGACATCTGCCGCCTGGCCGGCCGCGGCGCGGCGTTCGCCATCCTGGCACAGTTTCGAAAACCGGTCGAACCCAAGGCTAAGAGCGCTGCCTTTCAGGAAATGCAGGCTCTGTTCCAGTTCGTTCCGATCCGTGTCGGCGTGCAGGCGCGCGATCACCTCTTGCACTTCATCCAGGAAAATCTCGACCACCTCATCGAATTCGTCCGCACCGACCTCGTCCCTCAGCTGTCGGACTCGGGGCCAGTGGATCATGGGTATCCTCCTGCATGGGAAAGGGCACCAGACTCTTAAACCCGGTTCGGTAAACAGCCGGTTAAGCGAGGGCCTCAACATCGCTGATGGCGTTTTCACCGGATGTTAAATCCCCGGTCTCTAATATCGGCGCATTCGTTCCGACAGAACAAGGTTTACAGGGTGCCAGGGGCCGTTTCAGAAGAAGCCAGATCAGATTTGGATTTTGGCGCAATCAGAAAAGTTCTGGTCGTCGACGACAGTCGTTTGCAAAGACGAATCCTGGTGGCGTCGCTGAAAAAATGGGGCTTTGATGTGATCGAGGCTGACAATGGCGATGCGGCGATTGCACTTTGCGCGGATAACCCGCCTGATCTGGTCCTCAGCGACTGGGTCATGCCGGGCATGAGCGGGCTGGAGTTCTGCCGCGAATTCCGCAGGCTGGACACAAGGCAATACAGCTATTTCATTCTCCTGACCTCGAAAAGCGAAAAGCAGGAGGTGGCGCGGGGCCTGGATGCGGGGGCGGATGACTTTCTGATCAAACCGCTGGAGGCGGATGAACTGCGCGCCCGTATCTCGGCTGGCGCCCGCATTCTGGATATGCAGCGCGAGCTGTCCGAAAAGAACCGGCTGATCGAGTCCGCGTTAGAGGAATTGAAACTGGCCCATGACGCCATCGACAAGGATCTGATTCAGGCCCGTAAGATTCAGGAATCTCTGGTTCCGGAATTGACACGCGAATTTGGTCGTTCGCGGATCAGTCTGCTGCTGAAACCGTGCGGTCACATTGGTGGTGATCTGGTGGGCATGTTCTCACCCGGGGTCAACCGAATTGGGTTCTACAGCATCGATGTCTCGGGCCACGGCATCACCTCGGCAATGATGACGGCCCGGCTGGGCGGCTATCTGTCCAGCAAGCATTTCGAACAGAACGTGGCTATGGAAAAACGGTTCGACAAGTTTTACGCCTTGCTCCAGCCCGATGATGTGGCCGCAAAATTGAACGCCCGGCTGATGGCTGACAGCGGCGTCGAAGAATACTTCACAATGGTTTATGCAATCGTCGATCTGCGCAACGGGCATATGAAAATGGTGCAGGCTGGGCATCCGCATCCGCTGGTTTTGCGATCAGATGGAACAAGCGAGTTTCTGGGCGATGGCGGTTTGCCCATCGGATTGTTGCCGGATGTGTCCTTTCACCAGATCGAAACCCACCTTGAACCAGGTGATCGCCTTTTGCTGTATTCGGACGGCTTTACCGAGTGTCATCTGGCCGGTGGTGGCCTGCTGGATGAAGACGGGTTGCGCGACATGGCACAGGATTGCGCCAAGGATCAGGGCGGGTCCGAGTTTCTGGACGATGTGTTCTGGCGTCTGACGCAGGTGATGTCGCCCGATATCGGTATCGGTGATGACGTTTCAGCGGTGTTCTTTGAATATAATGGCCCCTAAAGACTATTCAGATGCTGTGTCGCAAAGTGGCGGTCGCCGTCATTTCCCAGCAGGTCGACCGCATCGGCCGAATCCATCCACAATGCTTCGTGCAGGGCCTCGGTCGGCGGACCAAGTTGTCGGACAGGTCGTGCGCGGTAGATCAGGCAGACTTTCTCGGCCCAAAGATCGTATTCCGGCATATAGGTGAATCGCCGGAAGGCACCCACGCGGCGCGGTCCCGAAATAAGCCAGCCGGTTTCTTCAAAAACCTCGCGGTGCAGGGCCGCCACCGGCGATTCGCCAGGATCAATCCCGCCGCCGGGCAGTTGCAAATCCGGGCCGGGCTCCATCTGGCATGTCAGCAACAGGTGCCGGCCGCGCGGCAACAGCGCGTAAACGCCAACCCGCCGGGTGTATACCCGCCCGGACTGAGGGCTTTCACCGAACCGTCTGATCATGTATGGCCCCTTACAACCCGATTTCTGCGACCTATATGGTGCCGGTATGCCAACCTGTGGCGTGTAAGGAAACCCCATGTCTCTTGGAACAAAAATCGCGTGGGACGATACAGTCCTGCCTTTTCAACTTGATGTATCGGACATGCGCGGGCGCGTGGCCCGTCTGGATGGCGTTCTGGATGGCATCCTGAAACAGCATGACTATCCCGAACAGGTCGAAGCTCTGGTAGCTGAGATGGCGTTGCTGACCGCCTTGATTGGCCAGACCATATCGCTGCGCTGGAAATTGTCGTTGCAGGTGCAATCCAAGGGTGCGGTGCGGATGATCGCAACCGATTACTACGCGCCGCAAGTCGAAGGGGAACCGGCGCGTATCCGCGCTTATGCCAGCTTTGATCGGGATCGTCTGACCAACGGGGCCCCGTTTGATCAGGTGGGCGATGGTTATTTTGCTATCATGATGGATCAGGGCGAAGGAACCCAACCATATCAGGGTATTACGCCGTTGGCCGGGGGATCACTGCGGGCCTGCGCCGAGGCGTATTTTGCGCAGTCCGAACAACTGCCTACGCGCTTTTCGCTGAGTTTCGGCAAATCGAGCGAACCCGGCGTGGGCGCGCATTGGCGCGCTGGTGGAATCATGCTGCAACACATGCCCAAAGCTTCGCCTTTTGTCGCATCCGGTGAGGGCAGCGGGGATATCCTGTCTGCCGAAGATCTGGTTGACGGCGATGATGGGGAAAACTGGGGCCGGGTGAATATCCTGTTGGACACGGTCGAAGATCTTGAGCTTATCGGACCTTTTGTTGCCCCCACGGACCTTTTGGTACGGTTGTTTCACGAAGAAAGTCCGCGGGTCTATGACGCACAGTCGGTACAGTTCGGATGCACCTGTTCCGAGGACCGGGTGCGGCAAAGCCTGTCGATCTACTCGGCGCGGGACATTGCAAAGATGACCACAGAGGATGGCAAGGTGACGGCGGATTGCCAGTTCTGCGGCGCACATTATGTGCTGGACCCGGCAACTGTCGGGTTCGATGCCGAAGACGCCCGCGGTGCATGAGCTTGCGGAACAGATCAGGGCGGCACTGCGCCGCCCCGGTCAGGGGTCCAGCGATTTTGATCTGAACCCGGAAACCGCGGTGCCTGCGGGGCGCCAGCTGCGTCCTGCCGGCGTCCTGGTACCGATTTCAGTTGCCAATGGCACACCGCGTCTGATTCTGACCAAACGATCCTCGGCCCTGAAACATCATCCGGGTCAGATCGCGTTTCCGGGCGGCAAACAGGATGACGGTGATGCGGACGTCACCGCCGCAGCCCTGCGCGAAGCCCGGGAAGAGATCGGTCTGCCCGTCGACATGCCGCAGATTCTGGGCTTTCTGCCCGCGCATGAAACAGTGACCTCGTTCGATGTGACGCCTGTGGTCGCCCTGATCCGTCACAGCTTTGAACCGGTCCCCGAGCCCGGTGAAGTGGATGAGGTCTTCTCGGTCCCGCTGACACATGTGCTGGATCCGGCAAACTACCTTGTCGAATCGCGCCGCTGGCGAGGTCAGCGCCGAAAATACTTCACAGTGCCCTACGGCCCCTATTACATCTGGGGCGCAACGGCCCGCATGTTGCGGGGTCTGGCGGCACGGATGAGTGAATGACGCAGATCAAGGCCAGTTGGGTGTCGGACCCCGCGACGCAAAAGGTATGTGCTGCTTTGACCAAAGCGGGCGCACAGGCGCTTTTTGTGGGTGGATGCGTGCGCAACGCGTTACTCGGGGCGCCGGTTTCGGACATTGATATTGCAACCGATGCACCCCCGGCAAACGTTGTCGCGCTGACGCAGGCGGCCGGTCTGAAAGCCATTCCAACCGGGATTGATCATGGGACGGTGACGGTGGTCAGTGATGGCATCCCGCACGAGGTCACCACCTTTCGTCGTGACGTGGAAACTGATGGCCGCCGGGCTGTGGTTGCCTTTTCAGACAAGGTTGAGGACGATGCCGCGCGGCGTGATTTCACCATGAATGCGCTGTATGCGCTGCCGGATGGCACTGTGTTAGACCCTCTTTCGGGCCTCTCCGACTTGTACCAGCGCCATGTTCGGTTCATTGGAACGCCATCTGAACGTATTCGCGAAGATTACCTTAGATCATTGCGGTTTTTCCGGTTCCACGCCTGGTACGGGGACGCCGAGGCGGGGTTTGATCCCGATGCGCTGGCCGCGATAGCCAGCAATTTGGATGGTCTTGCAGCCCTGTCGCGCGAGAGGGTGGGGGCCGAACTGTTGAAACTGCTGGGCGCACCGGATCCTGCACCCTCGGTCGCGACCATGCGCAGTTCAGGTGTTCTGGCGCGGGTTCTGCCGGGCGCAGACGATCGGGCTCTGGCCCCCCTGATTGCAACAGAACAAGCCGCAGGCGCCATAGCCGAACCCATCCGGCGGCTGGCGGCAATCGTCACGCCGGACCATGCGGGAACCCTGCGACTGAGCCGGGCGCAGTTGCAACGTCTGACCCGCATGCGGGACGAGGCGCAGGCCATGACCAGTGTGGCCGAGCTTGGTTACCGGTACGGCGACGAGGGTGGTTTGCATGAAACCCTGCTGCGCTGCGCATTTCTGGAGCGGCCCTGGTCCGAGGATTTTAGGGCCGCGCTGCACGCTGGCGCAGCAGCACGGTTTCCCGTCAAAGCTGCTGATCTGATTCCCGATTTCACCGGGCCGGCGCTGGGCAGAAAACTGGCAGAACTTGAAGCACGCTGGATCGCCTCGGATTTCAAACTGACTCGCGAGGAATTGCTTGCCGGTTGATTTCCGGTCGCAAAAGGGGATGACAAACCGATAAGTTTGTGTTTACGTGCGGCTATCTCATGGTTGGAGGAATGCGAATGTATTACGGGATCTGGTTCGGCTAAAGCCAGGACACTTGCCCCGTAAAGGGTGGTGTTCAGGCGCCATCTTTCTTCGCATATCTTACGTTCCGCTCGATTGGAGCATCTTCCATGTTTCGTTATTTCGAAAATCTCGTTGACCCCTTTGTCACCTATAAAGAAACCGACACGCCGCCGACGCGGTTGTGGCCGTTCATGCTGGACTATTCCCGCCCGTTTTTCCGAGTCTTCATCTGGACGGCGCTTATTTCAATCCTTGTGGCAGGCGTCGAAATCGGGCTGATCTATTACATGGGTCGTGTCGTTGATCTATTGGGCGGCACCCCGGCAGAGGTGTGGCAAAACCACGGAACCGAACTGTTGCTGATGGCGGGTTTTGTGCTTTTGCTGCGGCCGGTGCTGCATTTTGTCGATGTCCTGCTTCTGAACAACACGATCCTGCCCAATTTTGGAACGCTGATCCGTTGGCGGGCGCATAAACATGTTCTACGTCAATCGGTTGGCTGGTTCGAAAACGATTTCGCCGGACGGATTGCAAACCGGATCATGCAAACGCCACCGGCGGCGGGCGAAGTGGTGTTTCAGGTTTTTGACGCGATTTCCTTTTCGCTTGCGTATCTGATCGGCGCTGCGATTCTGCTGTATGCGGCAGATGCGCGCCTATTGATCCCGCTGCTGATCTGGTTTGCCTTTTATGCTGTGCTGGTGCGCTGGACAGTGCAACGGGTCGGGCCGGCGTCCAAGGCTGCATCCGACGCCCGGTCAACTGTCACGGGCCGCGTGGTGGACAGCTATACGAACATTCATTCGGTCAAGATGTTCGCCCATGACACGCAAGAACTGGACTATGCCCGCGAAGCAATTGCAGAGACACGCCGCACCTTTCAGATCGAGATGCGGATTTTCACCATCATGGATGGTGTCCTGGTCACCCTGAACGGGATGCTGATCGTGGGCGTGGTCGGCTGGGCGATTTTGCTGTGGTCACAGGGCACCGCCTCGGTAGGTGTGGTGGCAGCGGCAACGGCCTTGACCCTGCGGTTGAACGCCATGACCGGGTGGATCATGTGGGCCCTGACCAGCTTTTTCCGCGAACTGGGCATCGTGGCCGAAGGTATGGAAACCATCGCCCAGCCCATTGACCTGCTGGACAGGTCCGGCGCAAAGGCGCTGAAACTGACCAGGGGCGAGATCGCGATCCGTGATCTGTCGCACCATTACGGTCGCAAAGCAGGTGGTCTGGATCATGTTCACCTAACCATCCAGCCTGGTGAAAAGATTGGTCTGATTGGGCGATCCGGTGCCGGAAAATCGACCCTGGTAAAGCTGCTTTTGCGCTTTTACGATGTCGAGCGCGGTGCAATTCTGATTGACGGTCAGAACATTGCCGAGGTGACGCAGGACAGTCTGCGCAGCCGTATCGGCATGGTGCAGCAGGACAGTGCGCTGCTGCATCGTTCGGTGCGGGACAATATCCGCTACGGTCGTCCGGACGCCACCGAGGAGCAGATGATCGCGGCTGCGAAACAGGCCGAGGCGCATGAGTTCATTCTTGACCTTCAGGATCCGCAGGGGCGTACAGGCTATGACGCGCATGTGGGCGAACGGGGCGTAAAGTTAAGCGGGGGTCAGCGGCAGCGTGTGACGCTGGCGCGGGTCATCCTGAAGGATGCGCCGATCCTGCTGTTGGACGAAGCGACATCCGCCCTAGATTCCGAGGTTGAAGCTTCGATTCAGGAAACGCTCTACGGCATGATGCAGGGTAAAACAGTGATTGCCATCGCCCACAGGCTTAGCACCATCGCACAGATGGACCGGATTCTGGTGATGGACGGCGGGCGCATCGTCGAAGAAGGCGCGCATGCCGATCTTTTGGCGCAGGGCGGCCTTTACGCGCAGTTCTGGGCGCGGCAATCTGGGGGCTTTATGAACCCGGAGGCCGCTGAATGAGGATTGCCGACCTCATCAACCCGTTTAAAAATATAGAAACGCCCCCACCGCAGAGGTTGGGGGCGTTTATTCGCTGGAGCCTGTCCGGCGCATGGCCAATGTTGTTCGTAGCCGCGTTCTTTTCGGCCGTGGCAGGCGCCATGGAGGCCGGGACAGCGTGGATTTTGGGACGCGTGATCGATATTGCAACCGCCAGCGGGCCCGAAGATTTTCTGGTGGCTGGCAACATGTGGATGATCTTCGGCGCGGTTGCCTTTTTCATGCTGCTGCGACCCATCCTGTTCGGGCTGTCATCGGTGTCCAACAATTACATCGTCATGCCCAACATCCCACCATTGGTTCTGGCCAAATTGAACCGCTGGACGCTGGGACAATCGGTAACGTATTTCGACGATGATTTTGCCGGACGGATCGCGCAAAAGCAGATGCAGACGTCAAATGCCATGGCTTCGGTCGTGTCAGAAACGATCAGCGCGATTGTGTTTGCATTGGCGTCATTGATGGGCTCTTTGCTTTTGTTAGGCTCTATTCATCCGCTTGTCATGCTGCCATTTGTCGGCTGGCTTTTGATTTACTTTCTGCTGGTTCGCTGGTACCTGCCTCGTATTCGTCTGCGCTCGGGTGCGCGGGCCGGCGCGCGGGCGATGGTGTCGGGGCAGGTGGTCGACACGATCACAAACATCAAAACCGTCAAGCTGTTCGCGCATGCCGCGTTCGAAGATCACGCGGCACGCAACGCCATGGTCGAGCTGCGCGAAAAATCGCTGGACTTTGGCAGGCTGTCGGCCAGCTTTCGGTTCATTCTGATGACGCTGGCCGGAGTTCTGCCGGTTTTGCTTCTGGGCGCGACCCTGTGGCTTTGGCAGGGCGGGAATGCAACGGCCGGGGATATCGTCGCGGCTGGTGCGGTATCCATCCGTATTGCGCAAATGACCGGATGGGTCAGTTTCACACTGATGGGGCTGTACGCCAATGTTGGTGAAATCGAAAACGGAATGAAAACCCTGGCCCGGCGCGACCGGGTCGAAGACACGCCAAATGCCCGGGATCTGTCCGTTACAGACGGTGGCATTGAGTTCGACAATGTCAGCTTTGCCTATGGGCGCGATATCGGCGGGGTCACGGATTTGAACCTGAAGGTGAAGCCGGGCGAAAAACTGGGCATCGTTGGGGCGTCAGGTGCAGGAAAGTCAACGCTCGTATCGCTGCTGTTGCGGCTCTATGACGGGGAAAAAGGCTCAATTCTGATTGACGCACAGGATGTGTCGCAGGTCACTCAGAACAGCCTGCGCCGCCAGATCGGTATGGTCACGCAGGAAACCGCAATGTTCAACCGGTCGGCGCGTGAAAACATTCTGTACGGACGCCCGGATGCGTCCGAGGAAGACATGATCCGGGCCGCCGAAAAAGCCGAGGCGCATGAATTCATCCTCAGCTTGCAGGACGCTCAGGGTCGCAAAGGGTATGACGCCCATCTGGGCGAACGCGGCGTCAAGCTCAGCGGTGGGCAGCGTCAAAGGATCGCTCTGGCCCGTGCCATTCTCAAGGACGCCCCGATTCTGGTTCTGGACGAGGCAACATCGGCGTTGGATTCCGAGGTTGAAGCGTCGATCCAGACCGCGCTGCATCGCGTGATGCAAGGAAAGACCGTTCTGGCGATTGCGCATCGGCTGTCCACCCTAAGCGAGATGGACCGGATCGTCGTTCTGGATCGTGGTCACATCGTGGAAACCGGAACTCATGACATGCTGCTGGAAAAGGGTGGTTTGTACGCGCGGTTCTGGCACCGCCAATCGGGGGGCTTCATTCAGGCTGAAGCTGCCGAATAAGGGTTTTGTTGAGAACGATCCGACAGTATCAGAGCCCGCATGAGACAGAATTTCACCATTAGTCGTCTGGGACATCAGGGCGACGGGATCGCAGATGGTCCTGTCTTTGCGCCGCGCACCCTTCCGGGTGAAGTGGTCAGCGGCACCTTGCTTGGCCAATTCCTGTCCGACATTCGGGTGGACACACCCTCGGATCAGCGGGTCAAAGCCCCGTGCCGCCACTACAAATCATGTGGTGGGTGCCAATTGCAGCACGCGTCCGATGATTTTGTCGCGCAATGGAAGGCGGATGTGGTGCGCGCGGCATTGTCGGCGCAGGGATTGCAGACCCGGATGCGTCCGATCCAGACCTCGCCTGAACGCTCGCGCCGGCGTGCCACGATCGCTGTACGGCGCACCAAAAAAGGAACACTTGCCGGATTTCACGGACGTGCATCGGATGTGATCACCGAAATCCCCGAATGCCACCTGCTGCATCCTGCGCTGATCGCCGCAATCCCGGTGGCCGAAGCGCTGGCGTTGCTGGGTGGCAGCCGCAAGGGCGTTCTGGCCGTGACCCTGACCTTGTCCGAAGCCGGGATGGACGTCGCCGTCCAGGGCGGCAAATCGCTGGATGGCCCGCTGGAACTGGCCTTGGCCCGGGCAACGGAACACCACGGGCTGGCCCGGCTGACCTGGGACGGAGAGGTGATTGCTATGCGCCACGCCCCGGTACAGCGCTTTGGCGCTGCCGGGGTGACGCCGCCACCGGGTGCGTTTCTGCAAGCGACAAAAGAAGGCGAACAGGCTCTGTTAAAGGCTGTGTTGCATGCCACGCAGGGTTCAAAACGTGTGGTGGATCTGTTTGCGGGCAGCGGAACGTTTTCGCTTCCTCTTGCGCATGTCGCCGAGGTTCACGCGGTCGAGGGGGATGCCGCAATGATCACAGCGCTGGATCAGGGGTGGCGGCGGACCCAGGGGCTGAAACGCATCACGACCGAGGCGCGCGATCTGTTCCGCCGGCCCTTGATGCCGGATGAACTGGAGCCTTTTGACGCCGTTGTGCTGGACCCGCCCCGTGCCGGGGCCGAGGCACAGGTGGCAGAACTTGCGCGCGCGCGCAGGCCGATTGTTGCGTATATTTCGTGCAACCCGGTGACATTTGCGCGTGACGGCAAAGCGCTTGTTCAGGCCGGATACACGCTTGAATGGGTGCAGGTCGTTGACCAATTCCGATGGTCATCGCATACGGAACTGGCCGCGCGGTTTGTGCTGAACCCCGGACCTTGAGGAGACAGGTAATCATGGGGTTCAAGCAGCGTTTGCTGACCATTATCGAAGCACCGGCATTTGGCCGGTTTATCACCGGTGTGATCATCTTCAACGCCATGTTATTGGGTATGGAAACCGCGCCCAGCCTGATGGAGCGGTTCGGCCCCGCAATCGTATTACTGGATAGTGTATGCCTTGCGATCTTTGTGGCTGAAATCGGCGCCAAACTGATTGCGAGCGGACGCCGGTTTTTCACCAGCGGCTGGAATATTTTTGATTTTGTGATCGTTGGGATTGCGCTGGTCCCCGGCGAGGCCGGTCTTTCAGTGCTGCGGGCCCTGCGTATCCTGCGGGTGCTGCGCGTTATTTCCGTGGCACCGCGCCTGCGCCGGGTGGTCGAAGGTTTCATTTCGGCGTTGCCGGGCATGGCCAGTGTGTTTCTGCTGATGGCGATCCTGTTCTACATCGGCGCGGTGATTGCGACCAAACTTTTTTCGTATTCATTCCCTGCCTGGTTCGGGGATTTGGGTTTGTCCGCCTATACGCTGTTTCAGATCATGACGCTGGAAAGCTGGTCGATGGGCATCGTCAGACCTGTCATGCAGGTCTATCCTTACGCCTGGATGTTCTTTGTGCCCTTCATCATGGTCACCACCTTTGCAGTGGTGAACCTGTTGGTGGGACTGATCGTGAATTCGATGCAGGATGCGCATCATGCCGAGGATGAGGTGAAGACCGACGCATACCGGGATGAGGTTCTGGAACGTCTTGAAGCCATAGAACGCCGCTTAATTGAGCAATCGAACAGCAAAAAGTGATTTCAGTTTTTTTAAGATTTTGGCATAATAAACAACAAAAAACAAAAGCAGGCAGTGAAAACATGGATCGTCGAGCATTCGGATTGGGGGCAATGGCAACTCTAAGCCTTTCGGCTTGTGCATCAGCCAACCCAAGACTTCTCAGTTACAACGGACCCGAGGTGACAGCCCTTGTCGTCAACAAGGGCGCGCGCAAAATGTACCTTTTGCACAATGAACAGATCTTGCGGGAATACGAGGTCGATTTGGGCTTTGCGCCGTTGGGCACCAAGACCAAACGCGGCGATGGGCGTACGCCCGAAGGCACCTATCTGATCGACCGGCGCAATCCACGCAGCCGGTATCATCTGTCGCTTGGCATATCCTATCCAAACACCCAGGATATCGCACAGGCCGAGGCGGCCGGGGTTGATCCGGGCGGTGACATCTTTATTCACGGTCAACCCAACCTGCGATCCGAATTCAAGCGCGCCAGGAAAACGCCGGATTGGACAGCAGGCTGTATTGCCGTCAAGAACGAAGAAATGGAAGAGATTTACGCGATGGTGAACGAAGGCACCATCATCACTCTGCGCCCCTAGACCGGCGCCCAGGTGTCAAACCCGAACTGCCGATAGTCGCGCGCATATGCGGTCGCCGCCAGCGACTCGAGCCGCGCGTCGTAGATTTGCGCCAGTGTGAAAGGTTCGTCCGAACAGTTCAGGTGCAGGTCGGGTGGATCACTACGGCCCAGTTTGCGGGCCAGATCAGGCAAGGCCAGCGCCAGATCAGGCTCGCGCAGGATCAGATCGGGCAGCGCAAAGCGCGACAAACCTTCCAGGCTATGGGCCTGACTGCACCAGCTTGCATCCACCCGAATGGGCGTCTGACCAAGAAGGTTGTGGTTCAGAAAGCGCAGAAATGCGGCAAATGCCTGATAATGCTGATCCAGAGAATAGTTGTTTTTGCGCACCTGCCCGGGAATGGGCAGTTTGAACCTGTTGCGTAACAGGTGACGGATGTCCGGATAACCCTGTGCCCCGGTGTTCAGGATATATGTGCAAAAGGCGGAATGCGCGCGGGCCAGCGGATGCCGCAGCACGGTAAATTTACGGTGCCCCGGATGTGCAAGCATCCAGCGGTTTGTCTGTTCCCGTGTCTGGCCCGTGATCAGTTCCTCTGCGGTGCACCCATCAAGATCAGCCAGCCAGGTTGTGACACATGCGTCCAGCCCGCCGGATGTGGGAAGGTAAAGCAGCGGAGTATGTGGGGCGGCCACGTACTGGGCAATGCCTGGTCCGCGGGCGGGCTCGAAATCCGGTGTCTGATGCAGACCAAAGCAGTCAATTTGTGACAGTGACCGCTGCATCTCATCCGGGTTGGTTACTTTGTCAAAGGCAGGTTCCGGGTTCTGCGGTTTAAGCGTATCGTCCAGACGGTCCAGTCGCGATGCGGCACCCAGCCAGGCGGCAAGCCCGTTCAGCACATCCAATTGGTTCAGATCGTCATAA
>JBCCIK010000008.1:0-52175 GCA_039028255.1 Pseudomonadota bacterium
AACGAACAGGTTCTGATGCCATTTGGTGTGATGGGCGGAGCGTATCAGCCAACCGGTCATGCGAGATTTTTATCCAACCTGACCGACTTTGATCTCGCGCTGCAGGCCAGCATCGATGCACCGCGTGCGTTTGCGGATGCCGGGGTTCTGAAACTCGAACGCGGCTTTGATGAGGCGATTGCGCAACAATTGATTGAAATTGGGCATACTGTTCAAATACCGGAAACACCTATGGGCGGAGCACAAGCGATCCGTATTCACGACACCGGCGTATTGGAAGGTGGCAGCGATCCGCGTAAGGATGGCTGCGCGCTTGGCTACTGAGTGAGCGGGCTGTCGCAGCCGTCCGGCGGCCGACCCTTAGTTCAGGTGAAAATGCAACGGGTATGATCCATCTTCAAACGGTCCGAACATATTGGGAATATCGGGATGCTCTACCGGTTCTCCGGACTGATCAGCGATCAGATTTTGTTCCGAAACATAAGCCACATAGAAGGATTGATCATTCTCGGCCAACAGATGATAGAATGGCTGATCCTTGATGGGTCGGCTGTCTTCGGGAATGGCCTGATACCATTCTTCGGTATTCGAAAACTCGGGATCCACGTCAAAAATCACCCCTCGGAAGGGATGTTTTTTATGTCTCACCACTTGTCCCAGGCCATATTTGGCTTGCGTCTTCAGCATTGTTTCAGCCCCCAAAGCAGTTACTAACTCTTTCCGGGCCGAAAAGCCAATCATTGATCTGAAATTTAGGGAAACAGTCTGTGAACCTCTTGCTGACAGTGTTCGAAATCACGGCCCCGGTGTTCCTTCTGGCGGCCGTCGGTTTCATTTGGGTCAAATTGGGTTTTGAATACCGGCTGCAGTTCGTCACCCGTTTCGCAATGATGCTTGCCGTGCCCAGTCTGATTTTTGTGGCTTTGATGCAGACGGAAATCCCCGGTAGCGACCTGTCACGCTTTACGCTGGCCACAATTGCGGCCAATCTTGTTCTGGCAGTGGTGTTCTGGGTGATCGTCCGGCTGCTGAGACTTGAGCGGCGCACCTATCTGTCGCCTCTGATTTTCGGCAATACAGGCAATCTGGGCCTGCCGTTGTGTCTGTTCGCCTTTGGTCAGGCAGGGTTGGGTTATGCGGTTATCTTCCTGTCTGTTACCGCTTTGTTTTCATTTACTTACGGCATCTATCTGGTGGCCGGAAAAGGGGCATTTGGTCAGGTCGTGCGTCAGCCTATGGTCTGGGCAACCTTGCTGGGTGCTTTGTTTCTGTGGCGTGACTGGGAAACGCCGCTGTTTCTGACCAACACGCTTGATCTGCTAGGGCAAATGGCCGTCCCGATGATGCTGGTCACACTTGGGGTGGCCATCGCCCGCCTGACCACGCGCAGTCTGGGGCAGGCGGTGTCTTTGTCGCTGTTAAAGCTGGCCGTTTGCTTTGCCCTGGGCTGGTGTGTGGCCGCGTTGTTTGATCTGGACGCCGTGGCATTTGGTGTGCTGGTTCTTCAGATGTGCACCCCCGTCGCTGTCACCTCTTATCTTCTGGCCGAACGGTTCGAGGCGAACGCCGATGCAGTTGCGGGGATGGTTATGGTATCAACATTGCTGTCTGTTGCCGCCCTGCCCCTTGTTTTAGCTATGGTTTTGTAACAATTGTGATTTCCTAAGCGTTCAATCTGCGCTAGAATGCCGAAAAAAGGCACGAGGCACATGAGCAGAATTCTTTTCGTACTCTTCGGGGTGCTGCTTTTGGCATCCTGTGGGGGCGGCTCGAAACAGCCGCCCAGCAGACTGAATGACGCGTGCAGCATCGCGCGCGAAAAGCCGGACTATATCAAGGCCTTCAAAAGTACCGAACGCAAATGGGGCGTTCCCGTGCACGTTCAGATGGCCACGATCTATCAGGAAAGCCGGTATCGCCACGATGCGCGCACGCCCCACCGTTATGTTCTTGGCGTGATCCCGATGGGACGCCAAAGCAGTGCCTATGGTTACAGCCAGGCGCTGGATGGCACTTGGGACGAGTATCAGCGCGAAACCGGTAAACGCCGGGCCAAGCGGGACCGCATTCGCGATGCATCCGATTTCATTGGCTGGTACATGAACAAAAGCTACGAACGCAACGGCATTCACCCCACCGATACCCGCAACCAGTATCTGGCGTACCACGAAGGGCACACAGGTTTTGCCCGTGGGAGTTACAACCAGAAGTCCTGGCTGTTGAACGTGGCCAGCGACGTGGACGCGCGGGCGGATTTGTATCAGACGCAACTGGCCGGTTGCCGCCACTGATCGTTCGGGATCAGCGGTCCCCCGACCCGCTGCGCGTTCTTGTGGAAAACAGCCTCTGATCCAGGCTTTCCCCCTGGGTCAGGGCGCCCAGCAATACCGTTGTCTGACTGCCGGCGTTGTCGTGGATCACCCATTTGCGCAGCTCAATCGGGTTGTCCGTGAACATCAGCTCAATCCGGCCTGTGTCCGGGTTTTTGGGATCCTGTGCAATCACAACCGTCGCCGTGCCGTCAAAATCATGCCCCACAACCATGTTCGCCTGATCAAGGTTTACGTTCCGCGCCAGCACCAAAGACAACGGGGTCCGTCTTAACGGATATTGCTCTGGCGGCTGATTGGATTTCGGATCAAATATCTTCACGCTGCCGGATCGGGCAAGAACGACCGCGCTGTTGGGCGGATCATATTCAAACCGCATCTTTCCGGGTCTCTCCATCCACAGTTTCCCGGTACTGAGCGACCCGTCGTCATTGACCTGGGTGAACGTGGTCTGAACTGTTTTGAGACCGTTCAGATAATTTGAAATCTGCGACAGGGGCAATTTCTCGGCCGACCCGGCGGCGGACGCGACAACACTCAGAACAAGGGCAAAGACAATCTGTTTCATACGCCACAGATATGCGCTCTGTCTCTGTTATTAAATATCCTACTGCTCGGGAACCAAGATTTCCCGCTTGCCGACGTGATTTGCCGCCGAAACAACGCCTTCATCCTCCATTTGCTCAACAAGACGCGCGGCCTTGTTGTAGCCGATGGCAAGTTTTCGCTGAATGTACGAGGTCGAGCATTTGCGATCCTTGATCGCAATTGCCACAGCCTGATCGTACAAGGCATCTTCACCGTTGGTGTTGCCACCGGCATTCAGCCCCAGAACGGCGTCGATGTTGTCAGCTTTTTCTTCGGTCGGGCCTTCGACCACGCCACCCACATAATCCGGCGGGCCGAACTGTTTCAGATGGTTGACGATTTCCTCGACCTCTTCGTCGGAAACAAACGGACCGTGGCAACGCATGATCTTGGCACCGCCGGCCATGTAGAGCATGTCCCCCTGCCCCAAAAGCTGTTCGGCGCCCATTTCACCCAGGATGGTGCGGCTGTCGACTTTCGATGTCACCTGGAACGAAATCCGGGTTGGAAAGTTGGCCTTGATTGTCCCGGTGATCACATCGACCGAAGGCCTCTGCGTGGCCATGATCAGATGAATGCCCGACGCCCGCGCCATTTGCGCGAGACGTTGAATGCAGGCTTCGATCTCTTTGCCCGCGACCATCATCAGGTCTGCCATTTCATCGACGATAACGACGATATAGGGCATCGCTTCGGGTGCGAATTCTTCGGTTTCGAACATTGGTTCTCCGGTTTCGTCGTCGAACCCGGTCTGCACCGTTCTGCTGAACAGTTCACCTTTGGCCAGCGCGTCTTTGACACGGCCATTGTAGCCCGCGATGTTGCGCACACCCATCTTGGACATCTTGCGATAGCGGTCTTCCATTTCGCCCACGACCCACTTCAAGGCCACAACTGCCTTTTTCGGGTCGGTCACCACGGGTGAAAGCAAATGCGGGATGCCGTCATAAACGGACAGTTCCAGCATCTTTGGGTCGATCATGATCAGGCGGCATTCATCGGGCGTCAGCTTGTACAGCAGCGACAGAATCATCGTGTTGATCGCCACCGATTTACCGGACCCTGTTGTCCCTGCGATCAGCAGGTGAGGCATCTTGGCAAGGTTCGCCACCACGGATTCGCCGCCAATATCTTTGCCCAGCGCCAACGGCAGCGCCTGATTGCCATCGCCGAAATCGCGGCTGGAAAGGATTTCGCGCAGCACAACCATTTCACGATTCTCGTTGGGCAGTTCGATACCGATGACCGAACGACCCGGCAGGGTCGAAACGCGTGCCGACAAGGCAGACATCGACCGCGCGATATCATCCGCCAGACCAATCACCCGGCTGGCCTTCAGACCCGGGGCCGGTTCCAGTTCATACATTGTGACAACCGGGCCGGGGCGGACACTGACGATTTCGCCTTTGACACCGTAATCGTCCAGCACGTTTTCCAGCATCCGCGCGTTTTCTTCCAGCGCTTCGTCGCTCAGATGATGACGCTGAATGCTGGCCGGATTCGACAGCAATCCCAGCGGCGGCAGTTCAAAATCGGCATGCTTTTCTTCAAAGGACAATGCGGGTTGCGCTTCGGCCTGTGCCCGGCGCGAGGGCGGCGGCGTCCGGCGCACAGGCTGGGCCACAACCGGTTTGCGCGGTTCGGCCACCGGAATTTTCATCGCGGGGCGCATTTGAACCGCTGGCTCTGCCGCATCTTCAAACACTGCGTCATCGTCGACATCCGGCTCGGGCGCAAATTCCTGATGCGATGGCGCGTGCCAATCCGAAGCCGGCCCTGCGCTCAGCATCGGTTCGGGCGGCAAACCGGCTGAAGTCACAGGCGGTTCCGGCGGCAAGTCGTCCGCAGAGCCTGAATTCAGGATCAAAGGATCAGGCCCTCGCCCCCGCCCTTTGGTCAAGGGCAGGTTCGGATCGTGTTCCGGGACGGCTTCACCTACCGCGATTTTGCGGTTTTGGACAGCGGCGGAAATCTTGGACCGAATGCGGTCTGCGCCGGGCATCTCATCAAAACCCTGAACCGGGTCGGGATCGACCAGTTCGGGTTCGGGCATCGGCTCGGGGCGTCTGATAAGGGCAGGCATCCGGGCCAGAAGACCGGGCCTGGGCGCGGGGTCAGGTATGTCATCCTCAAACGCGTCAAAAATCGGATCGCCATAGGCGACATCATCACGTAGCGCAGGTTCAACCCGCGCGGCGCGGTTTTCGTTCCACCGGGCACGCCGATCACGTGCCGCCTGCGCAGTGACGGATGCGCCGCGTCCCAGCCCGCTCATCA
Organism: Pseudomonadota bacterium; assembly: GCA_039028255.1. Classification (GTDB taxonomy): domain Bacteria; phylum Pseudomonadota; class Alphaproteobacteria; order Rhodobacterales; family Rhodobacteraceae; genus Ruegeria. The sequence goes on from JBCCIK010000008.1 coordinate 5,196, forward strand.
GCAGGTCGTATGACATCACCAGTCCAAGCAGGAATGCACGGACACCACGTCTTACGTCGGTTCTGGTGAAACCCAGCACAAAGATGCCCAGCGCAATCATCCCAAGGGCCATGGCAAGAGACATCAGCTTGACCAGAAAATGTGATGCGATCGGAAGCAACGTCAGCAACGCACCCATTACGGTATCGCCAAACAGACCGCCCAATCCGTAGCTATGCGTCGCGCGCCATGCGTCTCCGGGCACCAATGTCGCCGCATAGACCGATACAATTGCAATCCAGATCGGAGCAAAGATCAGACGCGCAACAGCCCGTTCTTCGCCAAAATGTCCCGTAAAACGCACGCCCCATGCAATCAGCACCATGGCGATCCCCCAACTGCCCCATCCAACAATCATGAACAAGGGGGCCGCTATGGATGCGCCGATGCGACCCATCCAGTTTTGCACCGGCGCATCGGTCGAGACCATCCAGTTCGGGTCATCCGGGGTATAGGACCAGATCATCGCCGCGGCCGCACAGCCCAGCAGGATCAAAGCGATGCCAATAAGCTCTTTGCTGCGCCGCTCAATTGCGGCCTGCGTTGTGCTGTCCAGCAAAGGATCGCGGTTGCGCGTGTTCAATGATGCCATTTTGCCCTCGTACCTCACGAATAGATGCAGTCACGGAGCGTGATCAGCCCGCGCTGCAACTCTGTTTTTGGGGCCACCATCGCAGCCCGGATAAAATGCTCGCCCGGGTTTTGCCCCGGATCGCCTTGAGAAAGATAAGCGCCCGGCAGAACCCGAACGCCGGTCTGTTGCCACAGATTCAATGCGGTTTCTTCGCCGTTTTCGACGGGCAGCCACAAAAAGAACCCTGCTTGGGGCGGCATGTATCCCTGCACACCGGCAAAGATCTTGTCCGCGATGGCGTATTTCTCCTGATACAGCGCTCGGTTTTCGGTCACGTGCGCCTCATCGGCCCAGATCTTGGCTGCGGCTGCTTGCAGTGGCAACGGCAAGGGTGCGCCAGCATAATTGCGCAGCTGTTTGACAGACCGGATGGTTTTCGGGCCGCCTGCAATCAGACCAGACCGCAAACCGGCCAAATTGGACCGCTTGGACAGAGAATTAAACAGCGTGATCCGTTCGGGGTCGGCACCGACCTCTTGTGCGACGCTCAGTACACCCGGCGGGGCGTCATCGCGATATATCTCCGAGTAGCATTCATCGGCAAAGATGCGAAAGTCGTATTTCTCGGCCAACCCAATCAGGTCAGCCCAATAATCGCGCGACGCCACCGCCCCCTGCGGATTGGCGGGCGAACATATATAGGCAATGGCTGTACGGTTCAGTACGTCCGCAGACAATCCGGTGTAATCGGGCAAATGCCCTGTGGCCGCTGTAGCGGGCACAAACACCGGTTCAGCCGCAACCGAGATCGAGGCGACCATATAAACCTGATAAAACGGATTCGGACACAGAACGACGGGTTTTTGCCCGTTCTTCTGTTCGGGGCACAGCGCCATGGCAGCATTGTACAAGCCTTCGCGTGTGCCGTTCAGGGCCATTACATTGGTGTCGGGGTCCATCGTCACGCCATAACGGCGCCCGATCCAGTCGGTGATCGCGCCACGCAGCTCGGGTGAGCCTTCGTTCGGCGGATACCCTTGAAACCCGGCAGCGTTTTCGGCGATCACGTCCGTCACCCATGCCGGAAAATCGTGCATCGGTGCGCCGATGGTCATGTGTACGACATCCCCGCCCGGCTGGTGATGATCCAGCAGGGTGCGCAGACGCGGGAATGCATATTCCGGTAGGTTCGAAAACCGCTCGGGAAAATTCATAACAACTGCCTCAATACCGGGATCATACCGCCCCGTTTTCTGGAAGATTACAGATCGCACCCCGTCCCGTCCAGACAAAGAGGTGCCGAATCAGGGGATTGTGGCATTCAGGCCAACGCAGTTTCCGCCGCAGATCCCAAGCGCAAAAGCGCCTCTTCTGAGCCCGGGTAACCCAGCATCATCAGACCGCAGCCTGTCGTGCCGGTCGGCAGGGTCAGTGCCGCCAATCCCATCAGATTGCCAATCCGGGTGTTGCGCAGCGCCAGCAGATTTTCGGTCACGTAGTAATCGCTATCCTTCATCAGACGATCCAGATTGGGCGGCAGGATAGGGGCGGTTGGGGCAAGAACCGCATTGAACCCGGCCGTCGCTGCGTCCCAAGCGCTGCGACACGCCTTTAGGCTGGACCACGCCGCCACGTAATCCGGACCCGACACAGCCTTGCCGGCCCGGAATCTTTCCAGAATTTCGGGGTACATTGCATCTGGATTGGCCTCGATCACATCACGCCACAGCCCGTAGGCTTCGGTCGTGTACAGGACGCCGGACAGGCCCATCGCCTCATCGAGCTGAGGCACCTCCAGCGGAACAATCTCGGCCCCTGCATCCTGCAAGCGATCCAATGCCTCTTGGTACGCCATGCCCGGGGCATCGCGCAGGTCATCTTTTGCCACGGTCTGCAAATCCGCAAAACGGCACCCTTTCAGGTCTGCACCACGCAGATCCGACGGCGAGCTGCCCTCCAGCACCGCAAGCATGTGCGCAGCGTCTTCCACCGACCGGGCCAGTGGCCCCACCGTGTCAAAGCGCAGACACAGCGGAACAGCGCCTTCAAGGCTGACGCGTCCCGCTGTGGTTTTCAGCCCCACAAGATTGTTCCATGCCGATGGAATTCGCACCGACCCGCCAGTGTCCGACCCGATACCGCAGGCCGCCAGCCCCCAGGCGACCGACGCAGCCGCACCAGACGACGATCCACCCGGCACCGCGTCTTCGTCGTGGATGCAGGGCGGCGTACCGGTGATCGGGTTCAATCCCAGACCGGAAAACGCCAGCTCGCTCATGTGCGTTTTTCCCAGACACACTGTACCCATGGCTGTGGCATTGCGGACCACAATTGCATCCCTGTCCGGCACGCGCCCCTTCAGCAGGGCCGATCCGGCTTCGGTCCCGATGCCGGCCGTATCGAACAGGTCCTTCCAACTGATCGGAACCCCGTCCAGCAGTGATCGTCGTAGGCCCAGATCGGCCCGCCCTTTTGCGGCGGCGGCCTCGGCCCGCGCGCGATCATGGGTGACCCGGGCATAGACACGATCACGATGCGGATGAGCGTCAATGGCAGCAAGATACGTCTCGGTCAGCGCAACCGGATCGATCTGCCCCATTCCGATTCCCCGACCCAGGTCACAGGCAGTCATCGTCAACCATTCCTGCATCACATCGCTCCTTGTGTCCGCCTTGGCGGGACGGTAGCGACAGGACCGCACATGGACAATCCCGAAAGGGCGCGCATATTGCACAGCATGACACGGCCATCAGATATCGTGATTGTAGGCGGCGGCCTGAATGGCGGCGCCCTGGCGCTTGCCTTGGCGCAAACGGGGCATTCGGTCACGCTGATCGACGCGCTGGCTGAAAAGCTGCGCAGAAACGCGGCCTTTGACGGACGGTCCTACGCGCTTGCACTGGCATCGCAACGTCTGCTTGAGACAATCGGCATCTGGGACCGGGTGGCGCAGAACGCCCAACCCATGCTTGAGATCAAGGTCACCGATGGTCACGCGGGCGCTGGCCCGTCGCCTTTCTTCATGCATTTCGACCACGCCGAAATAGAAGAAGGCCCGATGGGCTATATGGTCGAGGATCGTCATCTGCGCCGCGCCCTTCTGGACGCAGTCTCTGACGAACAGGCAATTACCCGGATCGACGGCAAAGCTGTCGTGTCGCAGGATACGAACCCGACGGGCGTATTGCTGACCCTGGACGATGCATCGACGGTTGCCGGGCAGGTGCTTGTCGGATGTGATGGTCGCAGCAGTGGAACCGCCGCGCGTGCAGGCATAAAACGCACGGGATGGGATTACGGCCAGACGGCACTGGTGTGTGCGATACAGCACGAACAGCCGCATAACGGTGTGGCACATCAGTGTTTCATGCCATCCGGACCGCTGGCAATCCTGCCGCTAACCGGCAACCGAAGCTCGATTGTCTGGAGCGAACGCACCGAAATGGCCGAACACATCAATGCCATGCCCAAAGCAGAGTATTTACAGGTCCTGAGCCCCCGATTTGGCGATTTTCTGGGCGACATCAGGCTGGCCGGCGATCGGTTTACCTTTCCGCTTAATCTGACCATTGCCAACGCGTTCGTGGCCGCACGTCTGGCTTTGGTGGGTGATGCCGCCCACGGTATTCACCCGATTGCAGGTCAGGGCTTGAACGCCGGCCTTCGGGATGTCGGGGCTTTGGCCGAGGTTCTGGCACTGGCCGGGCGGCGCGGCGAAGATATCGGATCGGTGCAGGTGCTTGAGCGCTATCAGCAATGGCGCCGGTTTGATACGGCGTCTTTGGCGATGGCCACAGACCTGTTCAACAGGCTGTTTTCAAATGACAACCCTGTGCTGCGGATCGGCAGGGATATCGGCATGGGCATTATCGGGTCCGTACCCGGGTTGCGGCGGGGCTTTGTGCGTGAAGCGGCCGGTTTGACCGGCGATCTGCCAAAACTGCTGCAAGGCCGCCCGATTTAGTCCAGCACGCGCGCCTCATCCACCAGCATCACCGGAATGCCATTGCGGATCGGAAACGCCAGACCGGCTGCCTTTGATACCAGTTCCTGTGTGTCGGCATCGTATTGCAGCATGGTGTGGGTCTGCGGGCAAACCAACGCTTCCAGCATGTGGCGGTCGAACTTTGGTTCGGCTGACTGTTCAGGTGCGCTCATTGCAGTGTTTCCTCGTTCGAGCCGCCACGCAGGGCGAACTCGATCAATGTCACCAACGTTTCGCGGCGGGTTCGCAGGCAAGGCGCTTCCAGCAGCGCCTGCTTGTCCTCGGGGTCGAAATCCAACAGCATGGACAGCGAGTTGACCAGCAATTCATCATCCGCATCCTTCAGCGAATCCCAGTCGGTCGACAAATGCTGCGACGAAAAGAACCTTTCCAGCAGGTTTAGGAAACGGTCGCGGTTGAACCCTTTGTCAACTTCGACCTTGCCAAGATCGCGGTCAAAACCGTCCCATTTCACCGCGCACCGACGATATGGGGTGAACGCGTCCAACTCGGCTTCGATCCGAAATCGGGATACACCCGTCAGCGTGATCAGATAGCGACCATCTTCAGTTTCAGAAAACTGGGTGACACGCCCTGCACACCCGATGCGATGCAACCTGTTTTCGTCCTGCGCCGTTGGATTGGGCTGGACCATAGCGATCAGCCTTTCCTTGGTTTTCAGCGCATCGTCCAGCATTTGCAGGTAACGCGGTTCAAAGATGTGCAAAGGCAGGCGCGATCGCGGCAGCAACAGCGCCCCGGGCAATGGAAAAACGGATACCGTATCCGGTAAGTCGGCGGGATGCATCATGTAGCGAATTGTAGTTCTGATCGGAAATTAGGCAAATATCATCGAGCTGAGTTTACGCCGCCCGTTCAGAACAATCGGATCAGCTGGTTTCAGCGCATCGAAGATCGTGAAAAGCTGCGCCTTGGCGGCCCCGTCATTCCATTCGCGATCCCGACGGAACAGTTCCAGCAATTGCGCGACGGCATCTTCCACATCACCATTTGCATGCAGGGCCTGGGCCAGATCAAACCGCGCCTGATGGTTGTCCGGATCGGCCTCGACTGCGGCCGTAAGTTCCGCAACCGGACCTGCATCCGCAGCCTGCCTGGCAAGCTCAAGCTGCGCATGTGCTGCTTCCAGTTCAGGCGTGGTAGAGATTTCAGCCGGCGCGCCGTTCAGGATTGCTTCGGCCTGTTCAAGATCACCGGAGGCGATATGGGCCCGCACTAGCCCGCCATAGGCGGCAGCGTGGTTCGGGTCTTCGCCCAAGATCGCGGCAAAGGTCTGAGCCGCATCAACGGCGGCGCCTTCGGTCAGCATGTCCTCGGCGGCCTGCACGGCCTCATCCAGCTGTCCAGTCGGACTTTCGCCGCCTGCAGCTTCGATCACGCGGTCAATAAACGCTTTGATCTCGGATCCCGGCAACGCGCCCTGAAATCCGTCCAGCGGTTGGCCCTTGTGAAACGCATAGACAGTCGGGATCGACTGAATACGCAATTGCGACGCGATCATCTGCGCCTCGTCCACGTTGATCTTGACCATCTTCACCGCGCCTTTTGCGGCGATCACAGCCTCTTCCAGCAACGGTCCCAGTGTTTTACACGGGCCGCACCATGGCGCCCAGAAATCAACGATGACAGGCAGGTCCTGCGATACCTCCACCACATCCGCCATAAATGTGGCTTCGGACCCGTCCTTGATCAGATCGGTGGCGTCGGGGGCACCTGCGGCGTTCAAAAGGTCCATGGCATTCACTCTTTCATTCGGATTTGCGCTCTATATGCAACCACAGCGCCCAGAAACCAAGAGAAGAGTTGCACAACTACAGATCGAATGTCGCAAACACCGGGGCATGATCGCTGGGCTTTTCCCATCCTCGCGCATCGCGCAGGACCCGGCTGGAGTGTCCGGCACTCGATATGTCAGAGGTGGCCCAAACGTGATCCAGCCGACGCCCCTTGTCCGCCGCAGACCAGTCCCGTGCCCGGTAGGACCACCAGCTAAAAAGCGGCCCGTCCGGAATATCCTGTCGGGTAATATCCACCCAACCGCCCGCATCTTGGGTTTCGGCCAGATGCTCAACCTCGACCGGTGTGTGCGAGACAACCTTGAGCAATTGCTTGTGCGACCACACGTCATCTTCGCGCGGCGCAATGTTCAGATCCCCGACCAGAATGGACTTTTCCGGCTTTTCAGCCCGGAACCAATCACGCATATCGGTCAGATAATCCAGCTTTTGGCCGAATTTCTCATTCTCTTGCCGGTCCGGTACATCGCCACCAGCGGGAACGTAGAAATTGTGGATCGTTATGCCATTGTCCAACTGGCCGGCGATATGGCGTGCATGACCAAGCCCGGCAAAATCCTTGTCCCCTACCTCTTTCATTGGGATGCGCGACAGGATCGCGACGCCGTTGTATCCCTTTTGCCCGCGCGCAATCATGTGCGTGTATCCCAGCGCCGAAAACCCATCCATCGGGATTTTATCCACCGGAGACTTGCATTCTTGCAGACACAGAACATCGGGGGCTTCTTCCTGCAACAGTTTCAACACGATTGGCTCGCGCAGGCGGACCGAATTGATGTTCCAGGTGGCAAGGGTGAATGGCATGTGGTTCTCCGGGGGTATCTGCTCGTCTGTGCGGGGCGAACCATATGAGCCCTGTCGAATTGGTCAACTCGATTCGCCAATCAGGCTTGTACCTCGGGTCTGGTTTTCATCAGATGCACGAAACAAGAGGAATCCTGCTATTTCTCTTGTCTTGTCATGGGTTTCGATGACACTGACCCGATAAAAGCAATCCGGGCCGCATCGCTGGCTTGCCGCAAAAAGGACTGTTCATGGACCTCAACGCACAACGTTTTACCTGGCTCGCCCTGCAACTGACATTGATCCGGGTATATATCGGTCTGGATTTCACACATCACTTTGCTGAAAAGTTCGGTTTGCTTGGTCACGAGGCACGGGCTGAGTTGGTGCAGTACTTTGCAGGGCTTGGCTATGCGCACCCGGCGTTCATGATGATGATCGGCGGCTTGTGCGAATTTGGGGCTTTTGTCGGATTTACATTTGGTCTGTTCACCCGAGTTGCAGCGGTCGGAACGTCCTTGTACCTGATCATCTGCCTGTTTTCAGGTGGCCATCAGGATAACGGATTTACCTGGGCCAACGCGGGTGGCGGTTGGGAATTCCCTGCCATGTGGGCCTTTTTGTGCCTGTCTTTTGTGCTGACCGGTGGCGGAAAGTGGTCTGCTGACGCGCTGATCCGCAGCAGATTAAGCGACAAAAGCCCGAAAGCGCTGAAACTGATCGTTGCGTGAAACATCCGATTGCGTACAGGACGTCCGGCCAAAAAAAGGCCGGGCCAAAGGCCCGGCAAGTCCAACAGGGAGGTGCATGTCATGACCCGGACATGCGCGGGATGGGAATAATTCAATATTCGTTACAGAGTATCACTTTGATCCAAGGCAATCCACCTCGGATCAAGAGACGAGTCGATATCCACCGGATTCTGTGACCAAAAGGCGCGCATTGGATGGGTCCGGCTCGATCTTCTGACGCAGGCGGTAGATGTGGGTTTCCAGAGTGTGGGTCGTAACACCCGCATTATACCCCCATACTTCGTGCAACAGTACATCGCGGGCCACAACACCATCGGTCGAGCGATACAGAAACTTCAGAATGTTCGTTTCTTTTTCGGTCAGACGAATTTTTCGATCTTCCTCGGTAATCAGCATCTTCATCGCGGGTTTGAACGTGTACGGACCCAGCACAAAGACTGCGTCTTCGGATTGTTCGTGCTGGCGCAACTGCGCGCGAATGCGGGCCAGAAGGACGGGGAATTTGAAAGGCTTTGACACATAATCATTGGCGCCGGCATCCAGACCCAGGATGGTATCAGCATCACTGTCATGACCGGTCAGCATGAGGATCGGGCTTTTGACACCTTGCTTGCGCATCAGGCGGCACAGCTCGCGCCCGTCTGTATCCGGCAGGCCCACATCCAGAATGACCAGATCATAAATCGCCTCGCGGGCGCGCTCCATCGCGGACTGACCATCATGCGCTTCGAAGACGTCGAAATCCTCGGTCATCACAAGTTGCTCGCTAAGCGCCTCGCGCAGATCCTCGTCGTCATCCACCAGCAAGATTTTCTTGAGCTGAGCCATTTCCCTGTCCTCCTTAACTTTTCACATCAATTGCGTGTGGAATTGGCAATCAACAAGGTTTACTGCAATCGTTTCACGCCTTCGTGTCAGTCTCGGAGGAAATGTTTCACATTTCTTGCAGTTCGCGCTACGAGAAGAGCCCGAGGTTACAGGGTAATATCAATGAGTCTGATCCCCGACATCACAGAATTGCTTGCAAGGGCGCGGGCAGACCTGCGTATGGGCCTGCCGGTCATGCTGTCGGACGACAACGGATTCAGTGTTTTGGCCATTTCGGCGGAAACGCTGAGCGCCCGCAGACTGTCGGATTTGCGCAGTCTGGGTGGCCAGCCTGTGGTGGCGATCACTGTCCGGCGCGCGGAAACTTTGAAGGCGCGCGCCTATGACGGGGATTTGGCACGTGTGCTGATCCCCCCGGACGCAGATATCAACTGGATACAGGCGGTGGCCGATCCATCCGATGATCTGAACGCACCGATGAAAGGCCCGTTGATGACCGAGCGGCAGGGCAGCGCAAACCTGCATCGCATTGCCATCTCGCTGGTAAAGTCAGCACGTCTTTTGCCCGCAGCGGTGATTATGCCCGTTGACGCCGGCCGCGAGTTTGCCGCAGCAAACGGTCTGACCTGTATCGACCACACAAGCGCCGCCCCTCATCTGGCAGACCGCAGCGCGTTGCATTCCGTTGTCGCCGCGCGCTTGCCGATGGAAGTGTCCGAGGCCGGTCGCCTGCATATCTTTCGCCCGGAGGATGGCGGCGAAGAGCACTACGCGATCGAGATCGGTCGACCGGATCGGGGAAAGCCCGTTCTGGCAAGATTGCATTCGGCCTGTTTCACCGGGGATTTGATGGGCAGTCTGAAATGTGACTGCGGACCGCAATTGCGCGGGGCACTTGCACAGATGGGCGCCGAGGGATCAGGCGTTCTGCTGTATCTGAATCAGGAAGGGCGCGGCATCGGGCTTGCCAACAAGATGCGCGCCTATTTCCTTCAAGATCAGGGGTTTGACACGGTTGAAGCCAATCACCGGCTTGGCTTTGAAGACGATGAGCGCGATTTCCGCCTTGGCTCGGATATTCTGAAAGCGCTGGGATTCAATGCGGTGCGCCTGCTGACAAACAACCCGGCCAAGATCGCGATGATGGAACGTACAGGCATCGCAGTGGCTGAACGAGTGCCGCTTAAGGTTGGTGAAACAGCCCATAACCGCGACTATCTGGCGACAAAGGCTGCAAAATCAGGTCATTTGCTGTGACACCACAGGATCTGGTTCTGACGCCCAAAGGTGTCCGTTTCTGCGGTCGGTTGCTGCCGTGCTCCATCGGTAAAGGGGGACGCACCGGGTACAAACGCGAAGGCGACGGTGCGACCCCGACAGGCATACATCACATCGTCGGCCTTTTATATCGCGCGGATCGTATGGCGCGCCCAAACATCTGGGCCCGACCCATCGGGCCAAGGGATTTGTGGTCTAATGACGTGGCGGATCGCAGATACAATCACCTGGTCAACGCGCCGCATCCCTACAGCCATGAAACGCTGCGCAGAGCCGATCCTTTGTATGATCTGGTTGTGATCACCGACTGGAACTGGCCCAATGCGGTGCCCGGCCTTGGGTCAGCGATTTTTCTGCATCAATGGCGCAGACCGGGTTATCCAACCGAAGGGTGTATCGCCTTTCGCAGAGATCATCTGCAATGGCTGATCCGCAGGATCGTTCCGGGAACCCGCGTGATCATCCCTGCGGTTTGACCCTTTCACCAAAAATCGCCGAGCCTACACGTATGTGAGTCGCGCCAAGGGCGATAGCTTGCTCGAAATCACTGCTCATCCCCATGGACAGGCCGTCCAGATCATTGCGGGCCGCGATCTTGGCCAGCAAAGCGAAATGCAAGGATGGTTCTTCATCTATTGGCGGGATGCACATCAGGCCCCGAACCGGCAGGTCCAGCGCACGACACTCGGTAATGAACGTATCCGCCTCTGCGGGATGTATCCCGGCTTTCTGCTCTTCTTCGCCTGTGTTGATCTGAACGAAGATATCAGGGCACGCGCCCGCCTCTTGCGCCAGTCGGGCCAGGGTTTTGGCCAGTTTCAGGCGATCCACCGAATGGATGGCGTCACATAATTCCATCGCCTGCCGTGCCTTGTTGGTCTGCAACGGACCGATAAGGTGCAGATCAACATCGTCGTACCGGGACTTGAAGTCGGGCCACTTGCCCTGGGCTTCCTGTACGCGGTTCTCGCCAAAACACCGATGCCCCTGCTCCAGCACCGCCTGAACCCTGGCATTCGGCTGAACCTTGGACACCGCGATCAGCTTGACGGATCCGACCGGCCGCCCGGCCTTGGTCTCTGCTTGGGTGATGCGGGCAGTGATATTTTGCAACGACATGGGAGTCCTCGATCTGTCTTTGCCGCACCAAAACACCATGTTTGGGCAAAAGAAAAGGGCGGGTCCAAAGACCCGCCCCAGGAACCTTGTGGTTCAGACCAACTTAGAAGTTGAACTGAGCACCGAAGTCCGCCTGAGTAACGCTTTCGCCACTGCCACGCTTGTTGGTACCGATACCACCGCGCAGCGATGCACCGCCGCCCAGGTCGTAGATGGCGCCAACAGCGATCTGACGAAGGTCATCGTCAGCCGAACCGTCACCGTAGACAAACTGCAGTGTAGTTGCCGCGCCCAAGTTGTAAGCGCCGGACACACCGTACGCTGTGCCGTTACGTGTTGCATCAGCAACGTCATCGTCTGCGACAAACAGAGTACCGCTAAAGTCGCCAAACTCAGCACCCAGCGTCAGAACGGTCAGGGTCTGCTTTTCAACACCAGGAACAGCATCGGTCTGACCGTAGGCCAGAGCGGCTGTAATGTTGTTGAAGGTATATGCAGCGCTGATATCCCAGCGATCCGCGTCAATGGTGCTGGCGGTGTCGGTATCGAAGGCCGATGCTTGGTCATACGATGCACCAAACGAGAAATCGTTCACAGCATAGTTGAAGTACACTGCGTTGGCGCCAGAGCCGGTCGACGTATAGGTCAGGAACGAGTAATCAACACCCGCGTACTGGCCAGCAAACAGTTCCAGACCGATTTCTGTACCGTAGTAACCGGGAAGGTTGTCGAACGAACCGGCAACGTTACCCGCGTCAACACGCAGACCACCGAAAATGACCGAGAACAGCGCGCCGTTCAGACCAGCTGCGTTAGCTTCACCGTTGCCGGAGTCTTCGTCAGCCTGCAGGCGAACACGGCCGAAGAATTCAACGCCACCATCGGTTTCGACGTTGGCATCAATGTTCAGACGGAAACGCGACACAAGGATGGTGTCATCCGTGTCAGCGCCTGTTGTCGAACCGGTTGCAGTTCCGGCAGCGTTGATGTTCGGAAGTGTACCTGTACGGTCTTCCAGATAGCCAATACCAAAGCGGCCATAACCGCTAAAGCTTACTTCGGCCGCGGCAACACTTGCGGTTGCAACCAGTGCGGTCGATGCGAAGAGAACTTTTTTCATCTTGTTTCCCTCGGTTTCAAAAGAGTTATCTACTCGACACATGCCTCAGCACATGTCTCAGCACGGACCCCGTTTCGCTCTTTTTGCCCCTGTGGTGCAAGGTTGCGCTGGATAACTTGGGCTCATTGAGGCGAAATTGGTGCAAGGATGCCACAGTCTTTTTGAAGGCCCGATCATGTGCCGAACATACAATTGAATAAGAATAGGCTTGTTGCGCACAGGGTCCTTGGCTAGGACTATGCCTCGAACACCGTCACGAGTAGCGAAACAGGACCAACCGCCAATGCGCCTGCCAACTATATTGGGTTTGATCACGCTGACTGTCGCAATTTCGGCATGCGGACAGAATCGGAACGCACCTCAAGCATATAATACAGTCCGGACTGGCGGTCAGGCGGACGAACAGGAACTGAACGATCCCAACCGGACCACCATCTGGGACGTGTTCGGACCAAATGATGCCGAGCAGACCACAAATGTAAACCGGTACCTGTGGTCGGCATCACTGGATATCCTGAATTTTCTGCCCATTCAGGAGGTGGACCCCTTTACCGGTGTCATTGTAACGGGTTACGGCACGCCGCCGGGTGGCGGGCGGTCGTATCGCGCAACCGTTCACATCAGCGATCCTGCTCTGGCGGCGCGGTCATTGTCCGTTGCGTTGCAGACAAGCGGCGGTGCGCCGGTCAGTGCCGCAACAACCCGCGCAGTAGAAGATGCGATCCTGTCGCGCGCGCGGCAACTGCGCATTGCAGACAACAAGTTCTAGCCACCCGATCAAAATCGCTCTAAGACCACGCCGGGCTCTTACCCGGCGTTTTCAGTTACGAAGGACCGTATGATGTCGCGCTACTCGGCCAACGAAATCGAAGCTAAATGGCAAGAGGCCTGGGACAAGGCCGGGATTTTCACCGCCAGTCACAAGGCGGACAAGCCGAAATATTACGTGCTTGAGATGTTCCCCTACCCCTCGGGCCGCATCCATATGGGACATGTGCGCAACTACACAATGGGCGACGTTATCGCACGGCACAAACTGGCGACAGGACATAATGTTTTGCACCCGATGGGCTGGGACGCGTTCGGGATGCCCGCAGAAAACGCCGCCATGGCGATTGGTGGTCATCCCAAGGATTGGACCTATGATAATATCGCCGACATGCGCGGGCAGATGAAGCCGTTGGGTCTGTCGATCGACTGGTCGCGCGAATTTGCCACCTGTGACCCGGAATACTACGGCCAACAGCAGGCCCTGTTTCTGGATATGCTCGAGGCCGGGCTGGTGTATCGAAAGAACGCCGTGGTGAACTGGGACCCGGTCGACATGACCGTTCTGGCCAATGAACAGGTAGAAAACGGGCGCGGCTGGCGCTCGGGCGCTCTGGTGGAACGGCGTGAGCTGACACAGTGGTTCTTCAAAATCTCGGACTACTCCGAGGAACTGCTCGACGCGCTGGACACGCTGGAAAACTGGCCTGCCAAGGTCCGACTGATGCAAGAGAACTGGATTGGTAAATCGCGCGGGTTGCAATTCGGGTTCGAACGCACGGATGGTGGAGAGCCGATCACTGTCTATACGACCCGACCCGACACGCTGATGGGCGCGTCGTTCGTCGGGATTTCGCCGGATCACCCGATCGCGAAACAGCTTGAGGCTGAAAGCTCTGAAGTTGCTGAATTCGTTGCAGAATGCCGCAAGGGTGGCACTACGGAAGAGGCTATCGAAACGGCGGAAAAACTGGGCTATGACACCGGAATAAAGGTCAAGCACCCGCTGGACCCGAACTGGGAACTGCCTGTCTGGATTGCAAATTTCATCCTGATGGATTATGGCACTGGCGCAGTTTTTGCCTGCCCGGCGCACGATCAGCGCGATCTCGACTTCTGCCGCAAATACGACCTGCCCGTGATTGATACGTTTTTTGCACTGGATGATGACACACCGGTCGATAAAATCGCCTTTGTTCCGCCAAAGAGCGAAAAAGTCCGCTGGGTGAATCATTTCGCCGGTCTGACCGAAGCAACGGGCGATCAGGCGATCAATGCCACTGTCGATTTCGCGGAAAAGGCCGGCTGGGGCGAAGGCGTCACCAAGTACCGTCTGCGTGACTGGGGCCTTAGCCGCCAGCGTTATTGGGGATGCCCAATTCCTGTTGTCCACTGCGAAAAATGCGGGACCGTGCCCGAGAAGAAAGAGAATTTGCCGATCGAACTGCCGTATGATGATGGCAACGGCAAGCCCATCGATTTTTCGATCCCCGGCAACCCGTTGGACCGTCACCCGAACTGGCGCGATACGCCCTGCCCGTCCTGCGGTGCTCCGGCCAAGCGTGAAACCGACACGATGGACACCTTCGTCGATTCGTCCTGGTATTACGCGCGATTCACCGCCCCGCATGCCGAAACCCCGACCGATCTGGCCGAGGCCGAATACTGGATGAATGTCGACCAGTATATCGGCGGCATCGAGCATGCGATTCTTCACCTGCTTTATTCCCGCTTCTTCGCGCGGGCAATGAACATCACCGGGCATTTGCCCAAAAAGGCTATCGAACCTTTTGACGCGCTGTTCACCCAAGGGATGGTCACGCACGAAATTTACCAGACCCGTGATGCAAATGGTCGCCCGGTCTATCACCTGCCCGAGGCCGTAACCGACGGCAAACTGGCCGACGGCACAGAGGTTGAGATCATCCCCTCGGCCAAAATGTCGAAATCCAAAAAGAATGTGGTCGATCCGGTCAGCATCATCTCGGCCTTCGGGGCCGATACCGCGCGCTGGTTTGTGTTGTCCGATTCGCCACCCGAACGAGACGTGGAATGGACCGCATCCGGGGCCGAGGCCGCGTTCAAGCACCTTAGCCGTGTGCACCGCATCGCTTCGGAAATCGCCGGTTCGGACGTGCCGGCCAATGCCGAAGACGAACCCTTGCTGCGCGAGATGCACAAGGCGATCCATGATGTATCGGGCGGTGTCGAATCCTTTGGTTTCAACGCCTCCATTGCCAAGCTCTATGCGTTCACCAACACGTTGGCGAAATCCAAGGCAGGTGCGGCTGCCAAACGAGAAGCTGCCAAAACGCTGGCACAACTGATGTCGCCGATGACACCACATCTGTCCGAAGAGCTGTGGCAGATGCTGGGTGGCAAAGGGTTGGTTGCCACGGCTGCGTGGCCAGAGGCCGACACGGCGATGCTGGTCGATGACACTATTACCCTGCCGATCCAGATTAATGGCAAACGCCGCGCGGAAATCAGCGTGGCCAAGGATCTGGACAAGGCAGAGGTTGAAAAAATCGCTCTCAGCACCGAAGCTGTGCAAAAGGCACTGGATGGTGCCGCACCCAAAAAAGTCATCGTAGTCCCGGGCCGGATCGTGAATGTCGTCGTTTGATCGCAGAACCTTTTTACTGATGCCCGCAGCGCTTGCCGCCTGCGGCTTTGAACCGGTTTACGCCCCGGGCGGGGCGGGGTCGCAACTGTACGGCAAAGTTGCTGTCTCCGCGCCCGACTCGGTCGAAAGCTTCCTGCTGGTGCAAAACCTTGAACAACAACTTGGCCGCAGCGCAAGCTCGGGCAATGTCTACGATCTGGATGTCCGGGTTTCGACAGTGACAAGTGCTGCTGCGATCACAACAACAAACGAAACCAACCGTTATTCGATCGACGGTTCGGCCAGTTTTGCGCTGCGCTCTAACGAAACGGGCCAGATTATCACCTCGGGTACGGTCACGGATTTTGTTGGCTATTCAGCCGCGGGTTCCACTGTTTCAACCTTGGCGGATGAACGCGATGCAAAAGAAAGGTTAATGGTGATTCTGTCCGGCCAGATCATGAATCGCCTGTATGCGACCCCGGGCCTGACAACATGAAACTGAGCCCGCGTGAGGCTGACGGGTATTTTGCAAAGCCTGACGCGGATAAAACCGGACTATTGATTTATGGTTCGGATGCGATGCGGGTCGCCCTTAAGCGGCAACAGGTTCTAGCCGCTTTGCTTGGCCCGTCCGCCGACGAGGAAATGCGCCTGACCCGCATGCCGGGTGCCGATCTGCGCGGCGACCCCGCGCTTTTGCTGGACGCGGTGAAGGCTGTTGGCTTTTTTCCCGGGCCGCGCGCCGTTTTTGTCGAAGATGCAACAGATGCATCGGCCCCATCCATTCTTGCCGCGTTGGAAGACTGGGTTGTGGGTGACGCGCAGATTGTCGTCACCGCCGGCCAGTTGAAACCAAGTTCGAAAATCCGCAAAGCGTTCGAGACGCACCCGGCGGCCTATGCGGTGGGCATCTATGATGATCCTCCGTCACGGGTCGAGGTCGAGAGAATTCTGACCCAGGCCGGGTTGCGCAACATTCCGCAGGACACGATGACGGCCCTGGGCGATCTGGCGCTGACTCTCAGCCCTGGTGATTTCATGCAAACGGTTGAAAAATTGTCGCTGTACAAACGCGGCGACACGTCCGAACTGTCCATCGACGATATCGAAGCCTGCGCGCCCCGATCCACCGAGGCCGCGCTGGATGATGTGCTCAACGTTGTTGCCGAAGGACGCGCAGGAGAGATCGGACCCTTGATCAGACGCTTGCAGGCGCAAGGTACCAACGGGGTAACACTGTGTATTGGTGCCATGCGCCATTTTCGTGTGCTGTATGCCTGCGCGTCAGATCCGGGCGGGGCCGCACAGGGCATCGGCAAGCTGCGACCGCCGGTCTATGGCAAACGGCGCGACCGGATTTTGCGGCAGGCCCAAAACTGGGGGGCACCGAAACTGCAAACTGCTTTGACGGCGCTGACCGATACCGACTTGTCCCTGCGCTCGGCCGGGCAAACGGCCCCGGCACTGGCCTTGGTGGAGCGCGCGCTGATCAGGCTGGCAATGCTGGCCCGTTCGCGTTGACCCGCGGTTGCGCTTGACCCTGTCTGCAATCCCGCCACATTTTTCGAAACAGCAAGCAACAGGAGCTTTGCATGTACAAGGTTTACGGTCCCGTCCTGACACGCACGTTCCGGGTGATCTGGATGTTGGAGGAAATGCAAGAACCTTACGAATTAATCCCGGCGGCACCACGATCCCCGGAAATCCTGTCGTTGAACCCGTCAGGTAAAGTACCGGTGCTGGTCGATGACGATCGGGCTGTGTGCGACAGTTCGGCCATTATGACCTATCTGGCAGACAAGCACGGAACTCTGACCTATCCCGCTGGCAGCCCCGAGCGCGCCGAGCAGGATGCGCTGTTCCATACTATTTTGGACGAAATTGATGGCGTGCTGTGGGTCGCAACCCGGCATGCATTCATTCTGCCCGAAGACAAACGTGTCCCTGCGATCCGAGACACGGCAATATGGGAATTTGATCGCAACTATCAGCGCCTTGCAGATCGACTGAAAGGTCCGTTTCTGATGGGCGAGACCATGACAATTGCGGATATTTTGCTGGTACACTGCATGAGCTGGGCAAAAACCGCCGGTTATCCGTTGAATTCAAAACCGCTGAGCGCCTATGGCAAGCACATGCGCAAGCGACCGGGTCATCAGCGGACGGTGGCCTTGGGGCAGACCACCTGATCGCCGCTCAGCCAGTGTGCTGCCGCGCGCCCGGCCCAGCGGCCTGTTGCTAGGCAAGCGGTCAACAGGTAACCACCTGTCGGGGCCTCCCAATCCAGCATTTCACCGGCGCAGAACACACCCGGCAGGCCGGTCAGCATCAGCCCCTTGTCCAGTGCTGCCAAAGGAACTCCTCCGGCGGTAGAGATTGCTTCGTCCATCGGCCTCAGACCGGCATGGCGGATCGGCAAATTCTTGAGTGCGTGCACATGACGTTCGGTCGGCAGCGCGGTGTTTCTGCTCATCTCGTGAAACAGCGCGATTTTCTGCGGTGGCAAGCGCAATGACCTTTTAAGCCATCGCGTCAGGGTCTCCTTGGGGTTTCTTGCGGCCATGCGCGCCGACAGCGTTGCCGCATCCAGATCAGGCAGAAGATCGACAAACAAAGGTGCGTCCGCCCTGATGGCGGGGGTCAGGGAATACAACCCGCCGCCTTCCAAACCATTGACGGAAATCGCCGCTTCGCCGCGGCTCTCCAGCTCTCCGGCCATCCATCGCACCGATTTCAGGGCTGCGCCGAAATAAGGCGCCATATGCGGTGTCCAGGCAACCGACAGGGCGGAATTGGACGGCGCAAACGGGGTCAGCGCAACGCCGCGTGCCGTCAGGTGCTGCGCCCATTGTCCGTCCGATCCCAGCCGCGCCCAACTTGCACCGCCCAACGCCAGAATGGTGACATCTGCCCGAAGGTTGATCTGCCCGTCCGCTGTATGGAACACCAGCGCATCGCCGGTCCAACCGTCCCATCGCCAACGGGTTCTGATCTTGACACCGGACGCATCAAGCCGCGCCAGCCAGGCCCGCAGCAGTGGCGAGGCTTTCATCACCTTTGGAAAGACACGGCCGGTCGAGCCAGTGAATACATCCTGTCCCAGGGTCCGCGCCCAGGATTGAACCATTTGCCCATCAAACGCGGCCACGATCGGGCGCAACCGGCCCGCAGCCGGACCATATGCGCGGATCAGCGTGTCAAACGGCTCGTCCTTGGTCAGGTTCAGGCCCGATTTTCCCGCCATGAGGAACTTGCGCGCAGCCGACGGTTTGGCATCGGCCACCACAACCGCGTGCCCGGCCCCGGCAAGCTCTTGCGCGGCCATCAACCCGGCAGGTCCTGCCCCGATCACCACTGCCTGTGCCATTCCTGCCCTCTTGCCTTGACCGCGATTTGGTTCAAATTCAATGACCATGACCAACAGCGATCCGATCTGCCCGCTTTGTGACCGCCCCATTCCCGACGGGGGCGGCAGCCTACATCATTTGATCCCAAAACTCAAAGGTGGCAAGGGCGGTCCCATCGTACTGCTGCACCAAATCTGCCACAAGGAAGTCCACGCCACGCTGTCCGAGGCGGAGTTGGCGCGCAACTTCAACACCGTGGACGCCTTGCGCGCGCATCCAAGACTTGCCAAATTCCTGAACTGGGTACGCAAACGCCCCCCCGGGTTTCGCTCAAAAGTGCCGGGAAAACGACGCGGACGGTGATCATCCGGGCAGAAGCGGATCACAAAAAACATCCGTCAGCGGCGCCTTCAATCCTTCGATCTCCAGCCCACGAAAATCTGGTACCGTTGCAAATTGCGCGCCGGGCACATGCTGAAATTCCAGTGTTGTATAGGGACGCTTCCAAAGCCATTCGCGATTTTCAACGGCCCACAGATCGGACATTGGCGGTGCGTCTTCGGTAAAGGCATAAAAGTGCAGATCAAAGCCGTAGGCTGCGACGTCCTGTATGGACAGCAGCGACATGCCCTGCGCACGCCAAAATCTGTCTTCGGCCGCGATGTTTCCGGTGCGCAACGTAATCTGTCCGATCTGCGCCAGTTTGAACGGATCTTCAGGCTCTGCGGCCTGCTCAGGTCGATTCCCTTTGAAATCATGTTGCAACAGTTCGATGGAAAACCCTTGGGGGTCTTTCAAATGGCACATGTAGCCAATGTCCAGAAACTGATGCGGTACG
Source organism: Pseudomonadota bacterium (assembly GCA_039028255.1). Classification (GTDB taxonomy): domain Bacteria; phylum Pseudomonadota; class Alphaproteobacteria; order Rhodobacterales; family Rhodobacteraceae; genus Ruegeria. The sequence goes on from JBCCIK010000008.1 coordinate 25,052, forward strand.
CTGACCGTCTGGCCGTGACGTTCCAGAAATGCTGCCGCCAGATCAACATCCGGTACTGTGATCCCGATCTTCCAATAGCGGTGTCCGTTGTCGTGGACATACCCACCACCGCCCGGCATCAGCAGAATATCGGCATCCATGCCCGCATAGCTCAAACGGCGATTCGGGCCTTGTTTGACAACGGTCATGGCGAACATGTCCCGATAAAAACCGGCTAGGGCGTCAGGGTCTGTAACGCGCAATCGCAGCGCGGCCAGCCTCATTGACACAGCTTGGCGATGCCCGCGGCAATCGCGGGATCCGCACCCAGACTGTCTGTTACCAGATCCCGAGCCGTCTGCATCAGCTCTTCGGGGGCGACCAGCCGGTCAACCAGACCGAATTCATAAGCCTCTGGCGCTGTGATCTTTTGTCCGGACATCAGGATCAGCTTTGTGCGTGACGGACCGATCAGGGCAGCCATGCGTCTTGGATCGGACGGTTGCGGCAGAAAGCCAAGTTGCATCACCGGATAAAAGAACCGGGCGGACGGCACCGAAATACGCAAATCGCAGGCCAGAACCATGCCATTGGCCCCACCCGCCAGCGTGCCGTTCAATGCCGCAACAGTCAGACAGGGCAGTGCCGCGATGGCCCCTGACACACGCTCCCATATCGGTGATGTCGCAAGCCCGGCACGGGCCTCGTCCAGATCGGCCCCGGCGCTGAACACCTTACCGGCACCGGTCAGAATCAGCGCCCGGGCCTCGCTGGCGGCTTCGGCTATTTCAGCCAGTTCCGTCAGCATGGCCTCGGTCAGCGCATTCGCCTTGCCGGGGTTGTTCAGCGTGACAATCCACAGCCCGTCCTCTTGCACCAGATCAATCACGTCAAACCAATCCGTGTTCGGATATCATCCTGCCGCAACGAAATTTCGGTGCCCAGAAACTCATCAGCATCCGCCGAACACATCCACAGCAAAGCCCGCGCTGGCCAGTCTGCGGGAATGTGCACGTCCCAATCCAGTTGGCTAACCGGGTTGATGCCACTGGCCTTGATGACGCGTTGCATGTCTGTCGCAACAGTCCCCGGAGACAACCCCATCGCACGGATGCCATGATGCGATTCTTCCAGATGCAGGCATTCCGTCAGCATCTTTGCCCCGGCTTTGGACGCACAATAATGGCTCCAGGCTTCGACCGCGTTTGACGCCGCGCCGGATGATACCGTCAGCACGGTGCCGCCACCTGCTGCCCGCATCACCGGCAATGCTGCACGCATGCCGTAAAATATGCCCTTCAGATTGATATCGATTGCGGCACTCCAGGCTGCAACATCCGCATTCGACAGATGAAAGATAGGTTCGATCACACCTGCGTTTCCAATCAGAACATCCAGGCCCCCGAACCGATCCACGCAACTGGCAACCGCCCGCTCGACCTGGACAAAATCGCTGACGTCGCATGACAGTGCGATTGCATTTTCACCCAGAGCTGCCGCCAGCGCATCAATCTGATCATGACTGCGCGCCACCAGGGCAACGTTGGCACCGGCTGCGGCAAAAACGCGCCCTGCTTCCGCGCCTATCCCGCGACTGGCGCCTGTTATAAGTACTGTTTTCCCCTGCATATGCCTCTCCTGATCTGTCAGTCTGGAATTTGTGTCTAGCCGTAGCGCGGAAACGGGGAACTGGTCCAGCCCTTGCCCCTTGACGATAGCGGGCGCAGGCCCGACCATGCGCCGCAAATTGATCAGGAAGGGTTGCCTTATGTCTGTTATTTTTCGCCGCGGCTGTGTCACGGCTCTGGCCTATACCGTCGCCACGCAGGGTGCCTTGGCAGACCTGACAGCAAATGACGTCTGGTCCGACTGGCAGAATTATTTTCAGTCGATGGGCTACACCATTACCGGCGATGAAAACAGCGCGGGCGGTGTCATAACCGTGACCGACATGACCCTGTCGATGGACCTGCCGGAAGACGACGGACAGTTCAGTATGGTCATGCCGGAAATGATCCTGACCGAAAACGGCGATGGCACCGTCAGTGTCGGCCTGCCGGAAACCTTTCCCATGACCATCACCGGCGCGGCCGAGGATGAAGAGTTTCAGGTCAACATTACCTATGCCCAGACCGGTCTGAGCATGATCGTGTCCGGTGATCCTGATGACATGACATACGACTATTCGGCCGACGCTTTGGGGATTGTGCTGGATTCGATTGATGGTGGTGACGAACCGCTGCCTGACGATGTTCTGGATGTCAGCATCGATCTGACGGACATGCAGGGCAGCTCTCGGATGCTGATCGGTGAAAACCGCAATATTGCACAGAATTTCACAGCGGCCGAACTGGCCTACACTCTTCAGTTTCAAGACCCCGAAAATGACGAATCCGGTCTGTTTGACGGTAGCCTGAAACAACTGACCTTTGAGGGTGAGAATGTCATCCCAAACGGGTTTGATCTGTCCGATCCTCAGGCGTTTTACGAAGCGGGCTTTGCCTTTTCCGGCAACTTTACCTACGGCTCGGGGCGGACTGATATCAGCGGTATCAGCGACGGTGAACAATTTACCATGGCCAGCTCATCCAGCGGCGGGGACTTTGCAGCCAGCATCGACGCCCAGCGCGTGACCTATGATATCGAGCAGAACGAACCAAAGCTGGCTGTGACAACAGCGGATCTTCCGTTTCCGATTGAAATCGCCATGGCCACGGCGGGTCTGAAACTTGAAATCCCCATTCAGGAGACGGAGACAGCCGAACCTTTTGCCTTTGCGCTGAATCTGACGGATTTTACAATGTCCGATGTTCTATGGAGCATCTTTGATCCCGCAGGGTCTCTGCCGCGCGATCCGGCAACGGTTGCGCTGGACGCCACCGGCACGGCCAAAATTCTGATGAATATTTTTGATGCGGACGACACTGTTGCCTTTGAAGCTTCGCAAGAGGTTCCGGCCGAACTGCATTCGCTGCAAATCAACGAATTGCTGGTTTCACTGGTCGGGGCCCGGCTGACCGGTGATGGTGATTTCAATTTTGATAATGAAAACACAGAAGAATTCGGGATGCCCACACCTTCGGGCGTGGCCAATTTGCAGCTTGTGGGTGCAAACACGCTGATCGACAAGCTGATTGAAATGGGGTTTCTGTCCGACAGCGACGCGCTGGGCGCGCGCATGATGATGGGGATGATGGCGGTACCGGGTGAGGCACCCGATACGCTGAATTCGACCATCGAGTTCACCGAGGACGGCCAAATCCTGGCAAATGGACAACGTATAAAATGATGCCGGGCCGGGCAGGCTGACCCACAGTCTTTCCGTTTGCCCTGTGCGCCTGGTGCCGTTTTGGCGGATGGCGTGCAGGGCGCGTGGCTTTCGACCTGTCCAGCTCAGAGTACCAATGACCCGCTGCACAATCCTGTCACAGGTCTTGCGACGCGGGCGGTCCAAGGCTAGGTCCAAGACAATCAAACCGGAGGCCGCATGACCCGAACACCAGAAGAAATCAGCCAGCATCTGTTGGACGCTGCGCGGAATGCCGGTGCCGAAGCCGCGGATGCGATTGTCATCGACGGGTCCTCTGTTTCGGTCGAGGTACGAGGCGGAGCCCTGGAACACGCAGAGCGTTCGGAAGGCACGGATGTCGGTTTGCGCGTGCTCGTTGGACAGCGCCAAGCTATTGTATCCAATTCGGACAGCCGCCCGGAAACACTGCTGGCAATGGCACAACGCGCTGTGGCCATGGCGAAAGAAGCCCCCGCAGACCCGTTTGCTGGCTTGGCCCGCACGGATCAATTGGCCACGGACTGGGATATTCAGGCGCTTGAGATGTGTGATCCCACGCCAGAACCGTCCGCCGAGCTGCTGATGCAGGACGCGCTGGCTGCCGAAGCTGCTGCGCTTGCGGTTACCGGCGTGACACAAGTTTCGGACGCGGCGGCCAGCTATGGCGCGCAAAAGGTTCACCTGGCCGCGACAAACGGGTTTTCGGGGGGCTTCGCCCGCAGTAACAGGTCAACAAGCTGCGTCGCGATTTCGGGTGAAGGCACAGGTATGGAGCGCGACTATGACGGTGATAGCCGCACCTTTCAAGCGGACCTCAGATCAGCAGAGGACATCGGGCGCGTCGCCGGCGAACGCGCCGTCAAACAGGTCGGGGCGCGCAAACCGGCAACCGGGACTTTTCCGGTCCTGTTCGACGAACGCATTTCATCATCATTGATCGGTCACCTTTTGGCGGCCAGCAACGGGGCAGCCGTTGCGCGCGGCGCATCATGGCTGAAGGATTGCCTTGGAGATCAGGTTCTGCCTGCGCATCTGTCTTTGATCGAAGAACCACACCGTCCGCGCATCTCGGGCTCGCGCCCGTTTGACGCCGAGGGCCTGCCCACGCGAAACCGCGCCATCGTGGACAAAGGGATGCTCACCGGATGGACACTGGATTTGTCGAGCGCCCGCAAGCTTGATATGGCATCAACCGGGAACGCGGCACGCGGGGTATCGGGACCACCATCACCCAGCAACTGGAACCTGCGCCTGACACAAGGCGAGCACAGCCGCGCAGAGCTGCTGCGCGATATGGGCACCGGTTTGCTTGTGACGTCGATGATCGGATCAACCATCAACCCCAACACCGGAGATTATTCAAGGGGCGCTGCCGGCTTCTGGGTCGAGAATGGCGAGATTACGCATCCGGTCAATGAGTGCACCATTGCGGGCAATCTACGGGACATGCTGAAGCGGCTGGTCCCTGCCAATGACGCCCGCACCTATCTTTCGCGCATCGTGCCCTCGATCCTAGTCGAAGGAATGACGATTGCCGGCAACTGATCTGCCCCTTTTGGTCGACGCCGCGCGCGCGGCAGGCAAGATTGCCACCGGATTTGCGGGCGGTCAGGCCCAAAAATGGGACAAGCCCGACGGCGCGGGACCGGTGACCGAAGCGGATCTGGCCGTGAACGACATGCTAGAACAGCAACTCACTGCGGCACGGCCGGGATATGGTTGGCTGAGCGAAGAAACCGAGGACTCTCCGGCCCGATTGTCGCGGGATCGCGTGTTCATAGTCGACCCGATTGACGGCACGCGCAGCTTTGTCGATGGCGCACGAACATGGGCGCATTCCCTGGCGGTGGCAGATCATGGCGAGATCATGGCTGCCGTCGTTTACCTGCCCTTGCGCAATCTGATGTTTGCAGCGGCCAAAGGTCAGGGTGCCACCCTGAACGGTCAGCCGATTGCATCTTCGGCCTGCGATGGATTGGATCAAGCCCGAATTCTGGCCGCCAAACCAAACCTCGCGCCCCATCACTGGTTGCAAGGTCACGTACCCGCGTTCGAACGCGCCTATCGTCCGTCGCTGGCCTATCGCATGGCGCGGGTTGCAGACGGTTATTTTGACGGCATGCTAACACTGCGGCCCAGTTGGGAATGGGACATCGCAGCGGGTGATCTGATTGTGCGCGAAGCTGGCGGTGTCTGCTCTGACCGTGCTGGCCTACCATTGCGCTTCAACACGGCGCATCCGCAGTTGAACGGCGTGATTGCCGCCAGCCCAAACATACATGCGCAATTGCTGGCGCAACTGGACCCACTTGGGCCAGGGATCAGCGCATGAGCAAGCCGCGATCTCTAAGCCTGGCAGCCTATCGCGTGCTGTCCTGGGGTGTGCAGAACGAACCGGGGCACCCGGATGCGCCGCGCCCCGAAGGCGAGCTGTTGTGGATGCATGTCGCATCTCAGGACAGGTTGCGTGTCGTCAATGATTTCGGTCGCCGGCTACAACAGGTGCGCGGCGGTCTTTCGGTTCTGCTGAGCGTCCCGCCGGATACAGATTTGAACCATTGGCCGGAAAGCGCCTTTCCGATCGTTCCGCTGCCGGCGGAAAACGCGGGGTCAGCGCGGGCATTCCTGCATCACTGGCGTCCGGATATCGGGATCTGGGTTGGCGGCAATGTCATGCCAAACGTGATAACCCGCGCCGAAGATCGCGCGATACCGCTGATCCAGATCGAGGCCACGCCGGACATCCTGATCAGCAAATCTGCCCGCTGGCTACCGGATATTGCGCGTTACACATTTGATTGCTTTACTAAAATTCTGGTCACGACACCGGATGCCGCGCACCAAATCCGGCGCATTGGCGTCGCGTATTCAAAGGTTGAACAAGCTCCGCCTTTGCAGATCAGCCCAAATCCCCAGCCTTGGCCCGAAGACGAGCTGACCGAAACAAACCAGACACTGTCCGGGCGGCATGTCTGGCTGGCGGCATGGGTTCAAGACAAGGAATTCATCTCGGTTCTCAGCGCACACAGACAAGCCCTGAGGATGCTGCCGCGCCTGACACTGGTTCTGCATGTCGCCGACATGCACGAGGCGGCACCGCTGTTGCGGCGTCTTGAATCCATGGACCTGCGATGCACTAACTGGGACGAAGGCGGAACGATCGAGGACACGACCCAGGTTATTCTGACCTCGGAACCCGAAGATCTTGGGCTATGGCAACGCGTTGCGCCGGTTACATTCATGGGAAGCTCATTGGAACGGGGCGCGGGCGGACAAGAACCTTCGGAGGCGATTGCACTGGGCTCAGCCATTGTACACGGCCCGTTTATTCATCTGCATCAGGATATGTATGAGCGTCTTGAAAAGGTCGGCGCAGCCCGCGTTGTCAAATCTGCGACCGAGCTTGGGGATGCAGTTGTACAATTGCTGGCACCGGATCGGGCAGCGGATATGGCGCTGGCCGGATGGCAGATGATCACCGAAGGCGCACCACAGGCCGATCAGCTGATCGACATGGTGCAGGAAATCCTTGATCAGAGGAACGCAGATGATGCGGGCACCTGATTTCTGGCATACTGCCCCGGATCATCTGGATTTGAGGGCGCGACTTTTATCCCCGCTTGGGTGGCTTTATGCGACAGCCACGGCCCGCAGGTTGCAAACGCAGCCCGGGTTCCGACCGGATATCCCGGTGATCTGCATCGGCAATCTGAACGCGGGTGGCACCGGCAAGACCCCTACGGTGATCTGGACGGTCGAACAGTTGCGCGATGCTTGGCACAAGCCACATATCGTTACGCGCGGATATGGTGGATCACTGGACGGGCCGGTGCAGGTTGATCCGACCCGGCATACTGCCGCGCAGGTTGGCGACGAACCGCTTTTGCTGGCCATGTTTGCGGATGTCTGGGTTGCCAAAGACCGTGCCGCCGGCGCACGCGCCGCCGCCGAAAATGGCGCCTCGGTTATCGTTCTGGATGACGGTTTTCAGAACCCTTCTGTTATCAAGGATTTCTCCATCATCGTTGTGGATGCCCAACGCGGTTTTGGTAATGGGCTGTGTCTGCCTGCGGGACCTTTGCGAGAGCCTGTTCAAACCGGCCTGCAACGCGCCCAGCTTGTGCTGTCGCTGGGGGATGCAAGTGCACAACAACAATTCGCCCGACACTGGGGTCCGGCTCTGACGGTTCCGCAGGCAACGGGTCATGTCGCGCCGCTGCAAACCGGGATGGACTGGCAGGGTACCCGAGTTTTGGCCTTTGCCGGCATTGGCCATCCTCAGAAATTCTTTGGGACGTTGCGCGATCTTGGTGCCGAACTTGTTCGGGCCGAGGCGCTTGATGATCACCAGCCCCTGACTTCGGCGCTGATGACGCGTCTGGAAAATGAGGCGCGCCTGTCGGGCGCGCAAATGGTGACCACCGAAAAAGACGCGGTCCGCCTGCCCGCATCGTTTCGCAGCAAGGTTCTGACATTGCCGGTTCGCCTACAGATGAATGATGCCGACCGCGTTAAGACGTTGCTGTCAACGATTGCACCCGCACCCTAGCGCCGTCGATCAAGCCTGATCGGGTTGCCCGATGAGATCTTGCGGCCGTGCCTCTGCGGCCACCGCCTTGGAATCTTGGATATCTCCGGCACCGTGGCAGCCGTTCCAGCACTTTTCCAACGAAAACGGATTGTGGGCGCGCCTCGCCTGGGCCGGACTGACCACCAGAAATCTATAACCCGTATAGGCTGCCCGGCGAACCGGACAGTCGAAACTGGATTGGCCAAGGCAGCGCCCATATTTGGATTACACGTCAGGCAGGATGGGAAACCCTGTGATCAGGCTTTCGGCGCGTTGCTTTAGCTTCCCAATTCTTCTTCGATCAGTTGCTTGAACTCATCATAGGACTGGTTCGAGACCTTTTTACCGTTCACCATAAATGAAGGCGTGGCGGTAATATCGTCCCGCTCGGCATTCTCCTGGTACCAGGCGACCAGTGTCTGAGCGCGTGCTCCATCCTGCAGGCAGGCTTCAAGCTGATCGTTGTCGATGCCTGCCAGACGGCCGATCTTGCGCAGCTCGTCCACAACCTCGGCCGGACCACCGGCGCGGGTCCATTCAGGCTGACCTTCATAGATCAGGTCGGTGATCCCGAAAAACTTGTCAGGACCGGCGCAGCGGGCCACCATCGAAGCCCAAAGCCCATAACGATCAAAATAAACCTCTCGGTAGGTGAATTTCACCTTGCCGGTATCGATAAAGTCCTGCTTGAGCTGTTGATACGCCCCCTGATGGAAACTGGCACAATGCGGACAGGTGTATGACGCGTATTCAATGATTTCGACAGGCGCATCGTCGGCTCCCAACGTCATTTCCACGATTGTCGAGGTGTCCAGCTCAGCTTCCTGCGCCTCGGCGCTGCTGATCAGCGGACTTCCGGTGTTGGAATTTGACAGCGTCATCCAATAGCCGCCAGCGGAGACAGCGACGGTCGCACAGATTACGGTTGCAATACGGCTCATGACTCAGCCCTTTCTCAGCGTTTCTGTTTGGATAAAACGTTGCGGCCCAGACGTTCAAGCGCAGCGCGCAGATCGCCGTCGTTTATGTCGCGCGACACATTGTCGGCCTCGGCTACCACGTCTGGTGCAATTTCGGGTTTTGCGTGTTTTGGTTTATGCTCAAAACTGGCCTGCCCCTCGGCAAATCCTGTTGCGGCAGTCTGGGTGATGCGGATTCGGCTGATGGCATTGTAGCCGTAAACAGCGTTGACCTTGCCGCGCAATTGTTCCTTTTGCATCTCAAGCAGCGGGGCTTGCGGGCCGGTTGTCAGCAGTGTCAGCGTCGCGCCGATCCCCGCTCTGCCATATCCCACTTTGACCGGGCGTGCGATGGCAGCCGTGTCCTGACCAACGATTTCGGACCAGTGCGTCAACAGTCGAGAAACGGCGAAACCCCGGGTTTCCCCGGCGCGCCTGATCTGGTCGTTCAGCAAAGTTGCGGTCCGCTTGAACCCACGGGTCGAAGAACGTCTGCTCTGCATCTGGTTTCCAACTTTTGCGGTACTATTGTAGTGGTCATGCTGGCAGGTGCCAGCGAAACCCGACAGCGAGACAGATAAAACTTGCGTGACGTCACTGAATTCAACGTGAGCAGTGCCCTGCTAGACTGGTACGACCGCCACGCGCGCGCCATGCCCTGGCGGGTCAGCCCGACAGATCGGGCTGCCGGCGTGCAGCCTGACCCGTATCGCGTCTGGCTGTCCGAAGTGATGTTGCAACAAACCACTGTGGCAGCCGTTCGGGACTATTTTACCCGGTTTACCACAATTTGGCCCAACGTGCAGGCGCTGGCGTCGGCACCCGACGATCAGGTCATGGGTGAATGGGCCGGGCTGGGGTACTACGCCCGCGCCCGCAACCTGCTGAAATGTGCCCGGGTCGTCACCCGCGATTTCGGCGGTCGGTTCCCCGACCGGTTCGAGACGCTGTTGCAACTGCCCGGCATCGGCCCGTATACCGCCGCTGCAATCTCAGCCATTGCGTTTGATCACCCCGAGACTGTTCTGGACGGCAATGTCGAGCGGGTCATGGCGCGCCTGTATGACATCCACGAACCGCTGCCGGGATCAAAACCCATCCTCAAGCAACGGGCCGCGGCATTGACCCCGCAACATCGGCCCGGAGACTATGCGCAGGCCGTCATGGACCTTGGCGCCACTGTGTGCACGCCGAAATCGCCGGCTTGCGGCATCTGCCCGGTCCTTGACCCCTGCCTGTCTCGTCGGGCAGGCACACAGGCGGATTTGCCGCGCAAAACGCCAAAAAAACCTAAGCCAACGCGCCTGGGCCATGTCTACATCGCCCGCTGTACAAATGGCGCGATGGTTCTGGAACGCCGGCCCGACAGCGGATTGTTGGGTGGCATGCTGGGTTGGCCCGGTTCGGACTGGTCCGAGGCCTCGTCCCGTGCCGCCCCGTTTCCCGCCGACTGGCAGTTGCTGCCGGGCGAGGTGCGGCACACATTTACGCATTTTCATTTGATTCTTAAGGTCTGGTGCGTAGAGCTGTCGAAAGATGCCGTACCCAAGGCCCTGATCGTACTGGACAAACATCTTTTCCGCCCAAGCGATCTGCCCACAGTGATGCGCAAAGCGCACGACCTTTGGCGTGGCCAATAGAGCGCTGTGCAAAGCCGCCGTGTAAAGCTAGGCTGCGCTCATCTGTTCGGAGCATTGTGATGATCGCATCAGACACCCTGTCGCGTTGGCAAACGGCTCTGCCCTTTTGGGTTTCCCTGCTGCTGATACCGCTGATCTGGGCAACAGCGTTTGCTGGCGGGTGGTGGATTCTGCTGGTTCCGGCGTCAACCTGGTGGGCGTTCGCCGTTCTGGATCGGCTGACCGGGTTGAACCTGCAAAACGCAGACCCGCAGACGCCGGACAAAGTGTTGAATTGGTACATTCTGCTGACACAGCTTTGGGCGCCGGTCCAGTTCCTGACACTGTATGGTTTGTTGTGGTACGCAACCCGGACCGACCACCTGTCATCCTTGGAAAAAATCGGGCTGTTTTTTGGCATGGGCGTGATTTCGGGCACGGTTGGGATCAACTACAGTCATGAACTGATGCATCAGAAATCCAAGTTTGAACGCTGGTGCGCAGACATCCTGCTGGCGATGGTACTGTATTCCCATTTCCGGTCCGAACATCTGCTGGTTCATCATCGTTATGTCGGCACACCCGGCGACCCGGTCACGGCGCGTTATAATGAAGGATTTCATCGGTTTTACCCGCGCGTCCTGCTGCAATGTCTGATTTCTGCATTCAGGGCCGAACGGGACAGGCTGGCCCGCAAGGATCGCGCCTGGACCGATGCCGCCAATCCGTTCTGGCGGTACTGGGCGTTACAGGCCGGAATGCTGGCGCTTGCGGCGCTGATAGGCGGCTGGTCCGGGCTGGGGCTATTTCTGCTTCAGGCGGGTGTCGCAATCTGGCAGTTGGAACTGGTCAATTACGTCGAACATTACGGCCTGACCCGAAAACACATGGGCAACGGCAAGTACGAACATGTCCTGCCGCGTCATTCATGGAATGCCTCGCAAAAGGCGTCCAACTGGCTGCTGATCAACCTGCAACGTCACTCGGATCATCATTACAAACCGAACCGACGCTTTCCGTTGTTGCAGAACCACGCACACGATGATGCGCCGCAATTGCCATATGGATATCCGGTCATGACCGTGGCGGCGATGATCCCGCCGCTGTGGCGCCGGGTCATGAACCCCCGGGTCCGTGCTTGGCGGCGACACTACTATCCCGAAATCAACGACTGGTATCCCTACAACAAGGCGCTGAACCCCCGCCCGGACGCATGACCGCAGCGCGCAGCGCGCGCTGCCCGGCCCAACCGGAGGCGCTGCATCTTTGATGCAGCTGCGACGGGCGGGAGCCTTTCAGAGCACCCAGACATCCATGGCCGCCACAACCCCGCGCACGGTCTGATCACTGCGTTTCGCAAACCCGTCCATGACAGAGTGACGCGTGGGGCTTTCTGCCAGCGCCCGATCCTTTAATGTGTCGCTTACAACGATACGCGCTCGATAGTCGCGGGTCATCGCCTCCAGCTTGGCGGCAACATTAACCGCATCGCCGATCACTGCAAATTCCAGCCGGTTGGCCCCGATGTCACCCAGAACGACCGGACCATAATGCACGCCGATTCCAACATGAATTTCAACCTCGCCTGCGCGGCGGCGGTCAAGATTCCAGCCATCGATCACGTCGATCATTGCGCGCGCGCACCCCAATGCATTGGTCGCGTCCAGCGGCGTCGGAACCGGTGTTCCAAAGGTCGCCATCAACCCGTCACCCAGATATTTGTCCAACGTGCCGTTATGGCGGAACACCTCGGTTTCCATTCGGGCGTGAAATCCGCGCAGAACTTCAATCACTTCGTAAGGATCACGACCCGCGGCAAAGCGCGTAAAACCCACAATGTCGATGAACAGCACAGCAATGTTTTCCTTGCGGACCTGTTTCAACGGCTCGTCATTCTGGCTGAGTTCGTCGACAACGTTGGGCGAGAAATAGCGTGACAGGTTTGCCCGCTCGCGCTCAAGCCCCGCATTGGTCATCAGCAGCCGGTTCAGCCGCCGCATGGACACACCAAGAGTTACCGCGACCATCACAAAGACAATCACCTGCTGTATTCGCTGAGGTACCATAAAGCTGTTCGGGTCAAGCATCTCAGCCACATCTGGATACCCTTGCAAGGCCTCCGCCACCCGCTCGCTGAGGCCCGGGATCGGGGATGCGATCCACCAGGCAATGATCCAACCCGCAGTCCAGACCATGGCAGTCCATGACCCGATGGCAATGACGGTGCGCCAGGAATAGGCCAGTGTTCCTGCTGCCAGAATGATAAAGAAATACTGAAAGTTATCGAACCGGTACTGCATGGCCAACGGCCGGACATCATCGCTGAACGGGTTTGGCACGATCATCGCAAGGGTCATCAGCAGCAGATCGGCGAAGATCAGCAGCAGTTCGGTGCGCGATTGTCCCACACGACCCGCCCGCCGGATCAGCCAGCCATTGGCGCAGATCAGCAGCAAAATCCCGTGATACCAGATCACCTCTGGTTGCGGGTTCATGAACACCAGCAAGACACCGGTCAGTGCCATTGCGATCCATCTGGCGCGAACCGCAAGTTCAAGCCCTTCGCGCTTGTGCCGGTCCAGCGCCGCTTCGGTGTACTTGTTGTCCAGTTCGACATCATCCGGTCGGGTCAGGCTGAACCGACCGGGACGGGATTGATCTGCTGTAGCATCTGACATCCGGGATGCTCCCTGATTTTGGTATCGTGCGGGATTAACCCCGCATCCAAACATCGCCAGCACCAAAACAAAAGACCCCGCCGGGATCGGCGGGGCAAGGTCGAGTGCCGTGTGTCAGGCCACAGGCACCGGCGGTATTGGTGAATTCAGCTGTGCATCTCGGCGCGAACCTGCTGGCGCAAGACATCAATGGGTATCGTCTTGCCGTCGCGCTTGTAGCACCAATAGGTCCAGCCGTTGCAGGACGGTGCGTTTTCCAGATGTGCCCCCACCTGGTGGATCGAGCCTTTGACGTTCTGACCAACCAGAGTGCCATCGGCACGTACTTTGGCCTTGTGGCGCTGGTTCATGGAATACAGCTCTTCTCCCGGACGCAGCATGCCACGTTCGACCAACTGGCCAAAAGGCACGCGCGGCTCGGCACGTTTGCTGGCGCTGACCTCCAACGCTTCGCGGTCGAATTTGCGGATCTTTGCAATGCGTTTTTCGGCCACCTTGCGATAGCTTTCCTCACGCTCGATCCCGATGAATTCCCGGCCCAGCATCTTGGCAACGGCCCCGGTGGTCCCTGTGCCAAAGAACGGATCCAGCACCACGTCGCCAGGATTGGTCGAGCCGATCAGAACGCGATGCAAAAGCGATTCCGGCTTTTGTGTGGGATGCGCCTTGTCGCCTTTTTCATCCTTGAGCCGCTCGTGCCCGGTGCAGATCGGCAGTACCCAGTCGCTGCGCATCTGGACACCTTCATTCAGCGCCTTCAAAGCCTCGTAATTGAAAGTGTATTTGGCCCCTTCCCGCTTGGACGCCCAGATCATCGTTTCATGCGCATTGGTGAACCGTTTGCCGCGGAAATTCGGCATCGGGTTCGACTTGCGCCACACCACGTCGTTCAGAATCCAATAGCCGGCATCCTGCAGTGCCGCGCCCACACGAAAGATATTGTGATACGAGCCGATCACCCAGATCGCCCCGTTGGGCTTGAGCAGACGATGCGCCGCCTTCAGCCATGCATGTGTAAACTGGTCATAGGCTCCAAAGCTTGAGAACTGATCCCAATGATCGTCTACCGCATCCACCTGGCTGTTGTCGGGGCGATGCAACTGACCCTTCAATTGCAGATTATACGGCGGGTCCGCAAAAATCAGGTCGACCGACGCCTCGGGCAGACTGTTCATCACATCGATGCAGTCCCCTGAGAGAATCGTGTTTAAAGAGAGCGCGGCTGCGCCCTTTGTCTTCGTTGCGGTCATATCACTGCCTCAGATTCCACGGCGCTTTTGCGCTCATTTGCTTGACACAAGGATGAGTCAAAGACGATTCGCCGTCAATTTCTTTTTTGAATCAGAGACTTACGATTTACTCTTGATACAAGATATTGTGGACCGGTTTGAACGAACGTCTATGGTGTGGGGTCACGCCCAGATTTCGCAGGGCATCTTTGTGATATTTTGTCGGATAACCGGCATTTGTATCCCACCCATAGCCCGGATGCTGTTGCGCTAAATCCACCATCACCTGATCGCGCCAGATTTTGGCCAGGATCGAGGCCGCCGCAATCGACACCGACCGTGCATCGCCTTTGACCACGGCCTGCGCCGGAATGCTCAGCCCTTTGGGAATCATGTTTCCATCGATCAACAGGAAATCAGGGGCCGGGACCAATGCGGCCACCGCACGTTCCATCGCAATATGCGACGCACGCAGGATGTTATGCTGATCAATTTCGGCCACCGATGCCTGGGCGACAGCAAAAACCGATTGCGCCCTGATCGTAATATCCAAGGCCGCGCGGCGCTTGCCCGACAGCGCTTTGGAGTCGTTCAGCCCCGCCGGGATGTTCCGCGGGTCCAGGATCACGGCGGCTGCAACGACAGGGCCGGCCAATGGCCCTCGGCCAACCTCATCCACCCCGGCAATCCGGCCATAGCCGCCCGACATCAGCGCGTGTTCAAGATCGAAATCCGGTAAAGACATCCTGCTGGCAAATCGTGTTTCGCTGGACATCGCAAGCAAAAAAGAGAGGGCGGATCAAACCGCCCCCTCCTGCGCAACGCTTCTGCGGCGCTGCTCCTGCTCGAAACCTGTCACTCGTAAACCACGCGATACCCCTGTTGTCGCAGACAGGCCGGTTCGTAAGCCCGCCTGATCTTTTTGCCATTCCAAAAGCCGATCTTGCACTGTTCCGGCAGGCTGTTTGCATGCTTGTAATGTCTGTCCAAACACTGAGTGCCCAGCACAGGACGCTGCCCGTACCCCTCGTGCGTGCGCAGGCATCGTTGCGGCAGATCATAGCGGGCCACGCGCCTTGGCAACGGTTTGACCTTGTGGCGATTGATCTGCGGAGCGGTGTAAACTGGCGTGTTCTGCCGCGCCGCCGCCTCGCGGTCCTTGCGTTTTTCCTTGTTATAGTGATTGACCGCTGCACCGATGATCGCAATGGCTGCCAGCCCGCCCAATATATCACCAGTGTCAGCTGCACGGGCCTGTGAAACCGAAACGCCTGTGATGGTGATCGCCGTCGCAACGATCAAAGCGATGAATTTCCTATGCATGATGCCTGTCCTTTCGGATTTTTGGCGACCCTCGGCGGGGCCGCGTGTTTGATGCACCAACACTGGGTCGACCCGCATCAGACAGGCAATAACGGCGCGGCGTTATTCAATATCAATGCGTACAAGCCTCAATGGTTATTGAATATCCCGGTAACCCGTGCGCAGGATGCGGCTTATGAAACAGATCTGCACTTCTCTGCTTGTCTCGGTCCTGATAACGGTTGTCCCTGCCGCTTTGGCAGCGCAGTGTTATGCGGACTACAAGGCCAAACAGGACAATCCTCTCAGGCTGCATTACGGTGTGATTCAGGTGGCATCCTGCACCAAAAGCGAGGCGCAGTCAGAGGTCGCCGGCCGGTTGAGCGCGGCAGGCTGGACCCTGCTGAATGTTCAGTCCGTCTTTGGACCGGAAGGGTTGGATCAAAGGAAGGCCAATGCAGGACAATTCTATCTCCGTTACTGAGGCGCGGCGATCGGGCGTGCGTCTGGTTGGTCTGGGAATCGCAGCAATTGTCGCGATCCTGATCACGGCTGCCATATTCCTGTTTTTGACCCTGCCCGACGCAAATGCCTTTAACGCGCGGGTCGAACGCCTGTTCGTGGAAAGCGATCTGACCTCGCAAGCCGAAATCCGGTTGCTGGAAATCCTTGCGCAATCCGGTACGGCGTTTGCCGATACCCTGACCAGCTATCGCATGGTTATCTACGTGCTGCTGGTCTTTGCCTGCGCGATGATGATCTCGGCCCTGGTCTTTCTGGTTATGCTCGTGTTGTTGAACCGCCGCATGGCTCAGATCGAGCGGACAGGCATTCAGGTGACATCCCTGCTGATTAGCCGCGAAGAAAATACGGTTTATCTTAACAACATGGATTTCAAGCTGACCCCGGCCGCCATGGAAACCCTGTCGGTTCTGGCAGAATCCCGGCTGGATGACGAAGTGCTATCCGGCGCCCAGATCGAGGCCACGATTTCAGGCCGCAACGCAGCCGATTGCGACGAAGCCGCAGGTGCGACGCGGATCAAACGTCTGCGCGACGCATTGGGCAATCAGATGGTCAGCGAATTGCTGGTCAAGAATATCGCCAAGAAAGGCTATATGCTGTCCATCGAAAAAGACGTCATTCAGATGGTTTAAGCGCGCGGCGTTCTGCAGATAATCGCCGCATTCCCCTTGGAAACATGCAGACAAGAACCCATTCTATAGTTTCTCTGTGCAATGGGAGTCTGTCATGAACGTCCACGCCGCACCAAAATCCAATGGATACGGAATCTCTGTTGAACCGCTGCAGGGCAGGATCGCGGTTTACCGCAACGATATTCTGTTGGCCGAAAGCCAAAACGCCAAGGTCATGTACGAAACCCGGCTGCCGCCGACCATCTACCTGCCGCGTCAGGACGTTTGCGTCGATCTGGGGATCGAAACAGATTTGCAGACATTCTGTCCTTTTAAAGGAACGGCAACCTATCACGATCTGCATCTTCCGGCCGAGCGTTTGACCAACTCGGTGTGGGCCTACGAAGATGCCTTGCCGGAAAGCCGGGCGATCCAGGGTCATATCGGGTTTATGCCCGGCGCTTACACACATATTGATCTGGGCGGGAACCGGCTTCTGGAACCCGACGACGGCAACATAAGCGGGCCATTGATCGACTGGCTGATGCGCGGCGCGTCGCTCTCGGATACGCCCGAGGATTTCACCCGGGCATTGGCCGAAAAAATGCGCGACCACGGTATCGCCATTCAGCGGCTCAGTGTTCTGGCCTGGTCGCTACATCCACTGATCGCGGGCAAACACTATATCTGGGAGAAAGATCAGGCCGAGATTACGATGCGCGCGCCAACCTATGAAATTCATGATCATCCGGCCTTTATCAACAGCCCGCTGCGCCACGTCTCGAACGGATTGGGTGGCGTTCGCCAGCGTTTGAACAGCGACAATCCGCATAACAGCTTTCCCATCATGCAGGACCTCAGGGCACAAGGCGCCACGGATTACGTTGCCATGCCACTGCCGTTTTCGGATGGCCGAACCAACGTATTGACTGTCACGTCAGATCATCCCGATGGGTTTACAACCGAAAATCTGGGGCTGATCTTTGAATGCTCGTCGGTGATTGCCCGGTTTTATGAGGTTTTTATGCAACGCGAGAACGCGCAGGTGCTGCTGGAAACCTATGTTGGAAAACGAACCGGGGCGCGGGTTCTGGGCGGTGAAATCCGGCGCGGTGATGGTGATGACATCGACGCCGCCATCATGTTCTGCGATCTGCGCAATTCCACCAGCCTAGAAGAGGGTCTGGGCCGAGGTGCCTATATCACCTTGCTGAACGAGTTTTTTGAAACTGTGTCGGATATCGTGCATGACCACGGGGGCGAGGTTCTGAAATTCATCGGCGATGCGGTTCTGGCGGTGTTTCCGGCAGGTGACGCGCCTGCGGTTGCACGCTCAAATGCGCAGCGCACTGCCGTTGAGATTGTTGAAAAACTGGCCGACCTTCGCAGATCGGACCCGAACATGCATTGCGATTGCGCGATCGGGCTGGCCTATGGGCGTGTCACGTATGGCAATGTGGGGTCGCGCGAAAGGCTGGATTTTACTGTCATTGGACAGGCCGCAAATGTGGCTGCCCGATTGGGAGAGTACAGTAAGGAAACTGATCACCACATCGTTGTTTCAAAGGATATCGAACCGGCCTGCTCGGGCGCCGTTCCTCTGGGTGAAATCAAACTGCATAACGTGTCACACCCCATCGAGTCATTTGCATTGCGCACCGCAGCCGATGAACAGCCAGGCCAACGCTCGGCCAAAGCACATGACAAGAACGCTTAAATCGCGATGGCAGGCAGGCTGTTTGGAACCCGGCCCTGGCGTAACGGCACGCACCATGTGATTTACACACAAACCGCCGGCGGTGCCGCGCGGTCAGGTCGCGGCACCCAAAAGGATCAGCGCGGTTTGCGCCGGAGAAATCGTACTCTGAATTTGTGCTATCTGACTGCGAGCCAAATACGTGTCCGTCAGTTTCGAAACGGCGTCCGGCTGGGTGAACTGAGACAGGTCATCTGACCCGGTAAGCTGCGACAAACGCGCCTTGAACACACTCAGTTGTTTGTCCAGATCCAATTGCGCAAAAGATGACGGAAGCCCAAGCGCGGTTTGCATCATCGAGCGCAGCGGCGGCAAACCCATCAGATCGAACCATTTTGTATCTGTACTGCCGCTGCCTTCGGCCAGATCGGCCAGCGTATGCTGCATGTACAGAGATATCCGCATCGTTTCATCCGACTCACCAACTGCGATTTCGAAGCGGGACACCAGATTGTTCCGGGCAATTTTTTCCATATCGGGGATCAACGTGGTTTTGCGCACCTCGCCCGGCCCAAAGCCAAACGCCTGCGAGAACTCTCGATATCGTTTGTCGGACAAACGATTGGACAACGCATCATCCGCGCGTGTGCCGTCCTGAAGGATTTTTTGAATGAAAAATCGGTTATCCAGATCTTCTTCTAACCCGAAAGCCCCCAGCGCCACCTGCAGCAAACGCCGATCCGAGACCAGATCTTCTGCCGTAAGCACATTGCTGATGTTTTCCAGAAAATACTGCGTTTCGCGCTGATTGATGCCGGATTGCGAAAAACTGTCGATCTGCGCCTCATATGTGCGCTGCAGAAACCGCCAGCCGACAACACCGCCAGAAGGTATGACGGGCTGGAATGTCATTGCTGATACGCCATCAGCCGTTCTTCACGAGGCAGCAAGGTACGCAGGGACTTCAGGCATTTGTAATATTGCTTGGCGATCAAAGCATCCGTTGCTTCACCCAGCACGCGCCGGCTGTCCGCATCAGTGAACACCTGGCTCAATTCCTCGACCCGGCGCAGCAATTGCTGGCGGGCCTGATCCGGTTCTGTGTCGCCGGACAGGACAAGTTGTGCAGCATAGCAGACCCGCCGCACCGGAGTGTTCACTTCCTCCGGATGGATCGCGTCGCGCAAACGCAACACATTGGCTTGCGGCGTCATGATTGAAAATCTGCTGCGGCGGTCGCCGTTCTCGATAACCACACCGTTGATCAACACCCTTTCCTTAGGGGCGAGCTTTAACACAAGGCCGCTCATCCGGTCGCCCTCATGTTGCGCAGGCCTCGCAGGACAGCCATGTTGATTTCAATCAGTGGCTCGACCGTTGCCGAGTTTCCCAGAACCTGCGTGCTGTGTTGTTCGGTGAATTCTGCCAGATAGAATATCCGTGCTCTCAGCTCGTCTGGCAGCGCATTATCGGTATCCGCAACACCGCTTGCCAAAACAGTCCAAAGACGCCGGTTTTCGTGCAACGCTTGTACAAAGGCCGCAAAATCCGTGGCTTTGCTGGCTGCGGCGGCCTTCAGACGGCGCGTAATTTTTGAAATCGCCTCATACTCGGTGTCCCGCGGCGTGCGAGTGGGAGCGGCAGTTTGCGCATAGGCGCGTTGAGCATAACTTTGCGGTGTCACTAGGGATCCTTCCGTTGGGCCGTTTCAAACGGTCAGGATCGGGGCGCGAAATCGGCGCCCCGACCAGGTTCCAGATTTACCGGAACAGCGACAGGATCGACTGAGGTGCCTGGTTGGCAATCGACAGGGACTGCGTCGCCAATTGTTGCTGGACCTGAAGCGCCTGCAAACGAGCAGAGGTTTCTTCCATATCCGCATCGACCAATGCGCCAATTCCGGATTTGAACGAATCGGTCAGCTTGGACACAAAGTCCTGCTGAGTTTCGATCCGACCCTGTGCCGAACCAAAGGCTGCGGCAGCATCAATCGATGTATCGATCAGTGCCTCAATGGTGCCGAGGGCCGCCGTCGCGCCAGCCGCCGTGGTCACGTTTATCGAACTCAGCGCGCCAAGGCCACCTGAACCGGCATTGGTAAACTGCGCCGAGATGGAAATGTCCTGAGCTGCATCGGCACCGGCTGCGGCCGTACCTGTGGCAAAGGAAATGGTGTTCGGCGCGGTGGAGGCATCATAATCAGCTGCAAGGCCGGTGACCCCAAGCGCATCGATCTGGTTTTTGAGACCCACGGCAACCAGTGCGTCAGTGTAGTTCTCGTCATACGTGCCGGACGGGTCCAGATCACTTGCCTGAATGGTGTACGAAATCTCCTGATCGCCAACCCTGACTGATACGCTGTCGCCCACTTCAAAGTTGTCTGTGGAACTGTCGATAACCAGATCCCCGGTGCCTGTGGCGCGGTTCAACGTGAAACCAGCAACATCATTGTCGGTTGTCGCACCGTCGGACCCCGCAAGAACGCCCTTTGCGGTATACCCGCCGATGGACAAATCCTGACTGGCAACCGAGATCGAAGATGCGTTCACCGCACCGGTACTGTCACGATCCAGCGAAGCGAGAACCGAAACCGTACCCGCAGTGCCGTCCACCAGATTAAGGCCGTTGAACTGCGCTGCCCCAACAACGGATGCAATCTGGCCACGCAGCGCGGCAACATCGTCATTGATTTTTGTGCGGTCGACATTGTCTTCCTGCGCGGCAACGATCTTTTCCTTCATCTGCGTCAGCAGATCGGTCACGGTTTCCGATGCGTTGCGCGCAACCGCAACTGTTGATTCGCCCAACGCCAGGCTGTCCTTGATCGCTTTGAAACCTTTGACGTCCGATTCCATCACCTTGGATATCGCCCAGACGGCAGAGTTGTCTTTGGCCGTGGCGACATCCTTACCGGTCGAGATTGCATTCTGCGTCATCTCAAGGTTTTTGTTGACCGATTTCAGAGTTTGCAGCGCTACCATCGCGCCGTTGTTTGTCAGAATACTGGACATAGATTAATCCTTTTAAGTTCGGGCTCTTGCACCCATGCTCACCCCGCGCGCGGCGCGGGCTTTGATGTCTTTCTGACCAATGCGACGTGCCGTCCGGCTGTTCGCGCCACCTGTTTTCAGGTGCAGGGACACCTTTGACCCTGATCTCCTAACGGAGTGCTAAAGCGCCCGTGTCCGAAACTTCGGATTTGAATCAACTCGACCTTCAAGCGCGCTTTTCCAGTTTGGCGCTGCCTTGCACAGAGAACCCGTTGCGCCTGCCATCTGCGTTGTAGGTGCTGAATTCCTGTCGCACACGGCGCAGTTCAGCCATCCGGTTCGCAACGGCGCGAATTCCTTCGGCCGCACTATTTAGCAGCGCCTGGTTCCGTGTGACTTTTTGTTGAATCCGGATCAGCTCGTCACTGTCCCGGACATTCAATTCGTTTATTGCGCCGATCAGCTTTTCTTTTTCCGGCGCCATAATCCCGAGACGATCCAGATCACCGTCAACCAGCGCCGCACGTTCCAGGTCAAGCACCTCTTCCAGAGACTTGATAAGCGACGTGCTCGGATCATCCGTCATGAGTTTTCTCCATCATTGATTTCATCAGAATTTCGGTCAGGCCGATTCCACCCGATCGGGCAAGTTGCCGGGCCTGCTGCTGTACCAGCAAAGACGAAAACTGATCTTCGCCAGCACCGCCGCCAAATGCCTGACGCGCCTTACCCAATCCGGCCGACTTCAGCAGCTCGGCCAGAAAAACGGACTCTAACTCGGTCGCCGCCTCTCTGACCGTGTCCGAACCCACCGGTGATTTTGCGGGCATCGCGTGAGGCAGGATTTTCATGATTTTCTCCGAAATTTGCGTCGAACTTTCTGGATCAAAACGGAAAGCAGTTAAAAAAAATGTAACTTCCTGCGGGCAGATTTCTGGCCAAACCCATAGGAGCCGGAGCAAAATGCCCAACCCTATTACAGTGAGTACCGCGCCCCAGAACACGACTGCCACGCCGGAGACCCGTCATCCGGATCAACCGAATACGCAACCGGTGGTCAGGTTTCAGGATGTGCTTGCAGCAGAACGCACCAAGGATGTGCTGGTCGACCAGCCTGTATCGCCTCAAGAGGCCGCAGATGAGGCGCCCGAGCAAGCCGACCTGGTGCCAGAGAATGTGACCGTCGATACCGCGCAATCCCGGCCGGTGAACAGCGCAGAACAAGAGCAAACGGATCCTGAAACCAAACGCTTGGACGCAACGGATGTGCATCCGCAACCGACGGACAACCACACGCCCGACGCCGCGCATCCTGCACAGGCCGCCCCTGCGGTTTTGATGGATCGAGAATCGGGGGACGCAGATCCCTCGCCGCGTTTGACGCTCAAACATCCGATCGAAACAATCCCTGCCCAGCAACCGCACCCGATCAAAGTTCAACTGTTGAATCGCAATGAAACGGGGGGGACTGTCCAACACATGAGCAGTACCGAATTGCCTGGGCACAGGGGCGCGTCCATCACCGGATTTGATGCTGTCGGTCAACGTGGCAATTTGGAAAAGCCAAAAAATCACCCGGAAACTCAGTCCGGACCACCAGCCCGCGCGATGGTGCCGTCTGTTGCGCAAATTCACGTCAGTGCGCCCACACAGGTTGTTGAAATCGATCAGACATCGATGGCCGAGATTGAAGGAACGTTTGCATCCGCCGACAGTGCCCCCCGCGCACCTGTCAGAGACATGATGTCCGAAGGAAACACCATCACACATGCCGCTCGCGCCGAAGTTGCGCGCGCGATTTCTGGCCAAATGGCCGCGGCGGTTCAGGCGCGGCCCGGGGCCGGCGTTGTAGAAATTACCCTGAACCCCGAAGAACTGGGGCGGGTGTCCATTGTGCTGAACGGGCGCGAGGATGGCCTGCAAATGACGATCGCCACAGAACGGCCGGAAACGTTGGAATTGATGCGTCGGCATATTGCGGTTTTGACGGCGGAATTCCAGAGTCTCGGTTTTGGATCTCTGGCACTGGATCTGGGCGCATCGTCGCATGGACAGCCTGATCACGCCCCGTCCGAGACGCCGAGTTCCAACGACGCGGGTCCGCAGACGCATGAAATGCAGCTTCATGAGAGCATACAGCGTGTTTCTGCGGGCAGCGGTTTAGACATAAGGATTTGAGACATGATCACGCCCGCAACCTCAGCACAGGCAACCACACAGGCGCAGCCGACAAGTACGCCGCAAGCCAACGCACTGACTTCGGATTTTGAGACATTTCTGCTGATGCTTACTGCGCAGGCACGCAATCAGGATCCTCTCGAACCGCTGGATTCCTCGCAATATGCATCTCAGCTGGCCCAGTTTTCCATGGTCGAGCAGCAGGTGCAAACGAATGACCTGTTATCTTCACTGTCCAACGCCTTGGGCGGAGTAAAACTTGACGAACTGGCCAACTGGGTCGGGATGGATGTCCGCACCGCATCCGCGTTTCAGTTTGACGGCCGACCGGTGACTCTGTTTGCCGCCCCGGACGCAACTGCGGATGAGGTGTTTCTGGTCGTCCGGTCCTCGGATGGCACTGTGATCGAGCGCGCCGGAGTGTCCCCGCAAGAAGCGGAGTTTGTTTGGGCCGGAACCGACAGCAGCGGTCAGCCGATTGCATCCGGAACCTATGTTGCCACGTTGGAAAGCTATCGAGATGGCACGTTGCTATCCGAAAACACCGCCGCATCTTATGGCCGGGTGCGCGAAGCTCAGGCCGGCGACGACACTGTGCTTTTGACACTGACAAGCGGTGTTCAAGTGACCGCTGATCAGGTCACAGCGATTCGAACAGGCGCTTGATCTATGCGCGCAGGCGCGGCACATCTGGGCCAGCTGAAACTTTCCGCCTGAACTGGTAAACCCGCTGACCGATCTGCCTGCGCCCCCGACTGAACTTGCCGACCACCTTCGCGCCAAAGGACTGGTCACGTATGATGCGCAATTCGAAACCTTGTTTGGCGGGCGCACAAACCGGGTCTGGAAAGTTCTTGGAGATGAAGGCGACAAGGTGCTGAAGCTGTATCGCTCGGCATTGCAAAACCCATTGTTTCGCAACGATGCCCGGCTTGAGGCGCGCTGCTTGGAAGCGCTTGATGCCAAGGGGTTTGTGCCCCGGCTGCGCGCGGCCGGTCAGTATAAGCTGGACCAATGGGTGCTGTATGATCACGCGCCAGGAACACCGTGGACGCAAGGATCCAAAGCTGTGGCAAAGCTGCTGCGGCACTTGCATGACATGCGTGTTCAAATTCAGGCACCGCCCGGTTGCAATGGCAGCTCTGATCTGGCCCGGCACGCGCAGCACATTCTGGACCTGTGCGGATCGGACGCGCGTGCCCAAATTACCGCAGCGCGACCCCGGACAACGGTTCCATGCGCCGCAGACACCTGCCTGATTCATGGCGATCCTGTCGCCGGCAATATCCTTGTGTCGGACACCGGGCTGACCCTGATCGACTGGCAATGCCCGGCAATCGGCGATCCGTGCGAGGATATCGCCCTGTTTCTGTCGCCAGCCATGCAGCACCTTTATCGTGGACACCCGTTGAACATGGCAGAGGAACAGGAGTTCTTGTCTGGTTACGGGATGCCCGACCGCATCGCCCGGTATCAGGCATTGCGCCCGTGGTTCGCCTGGCGCATGGCCGCATATTGTCTTTGGCGCATCGAAAACGGTTCTGCAGATTACAAAAGCGGGCTGGCCCTGGAGCTTGCCACGCTTTGACACCGCATCAAAGATCAGCCACTGCCATTGCCGCATAGGCGGGCGGCATCACAGCGCGACGCCATCGACCAAGGGGAAATCGCTCGGGCCGTCGAGTCATAAGTTCGGGAACACCGCTTTCAGCACCCAGCACCATATGCGCCAGCGCCCGCCCGCAATACGTGCCCATCGCAACCCCGTTGCCGTGATAGGCAAAGGCTGCAAACGCCCCGGCCTGACCGGGTATTGGTCCGACAAACGGCATCAGGCTGCGGGACAAACACACCATCCCCGACCAGATATGGCTGACCCCGATGCCGGACCAAGCCGGAAACATCTGCCGAAAATCTGCCAGAACTTTTTTGCGAATTGCAGCTTCGGTCCGTGCCGAGGATCGCAGACCGCCCCGCATACCGAACAGAAACCGACCGTCCGGCATCAGCCGGAAATAATGCAGCAGGTTGCGCGTGTCATAGCAGACCTGATCCGAGGACCAGCCTTGCGCCAAAAGATCCTGTTGTGACATCACATCCGTGACCAAAACCGTTGATTGTGCCGGCATATAGCGCCCTGCCATCCAATCCGGGACATCCTCGCTGGAATACCCGTTGGTGCACACCAGAACCGATTTCGCCCTGATACGTCCTGTTGGGGTTTCAAGTGTGAAACCATCCACCGCCTTACGGATTTCGCGCACGGGGCTTTTCTGAAAAAACTGCACGCCCAGCGACTCGGCCTGTGATGTCAGACCAAACAGGTATTTTCTTGGGTTCAAACCGAACCCTGTCGGTATTGAGCATCCGCCGAAAAAAGGGCCTGCGATCCCAAGGCCGGGCAGGTCATCGGAGGTGTGCAGAACATCCGCATCATCGGCTTTGCGGCGCAGCGCATCAAATGCGCGTTTGGAATGCGCCAGTTGTGTTTCACCCTGGGAATGCGTATCCGCCTCGATCTGGTATCGTGACAGCAGGTCGGCAACCAATTGCACGGCGTCCTGTTCGGCCTTCTGAAACGCCCGCGCATGTGCGGCGCCATAGCGACGGCACATGGTTGCGTGTGCCAGTTTGGACCCGCCCAGGCAACAGAAACCCCCATTTCGACCAGATGCACCCCAACCGGGTGTCTCTGCTTCGCAAACGGCAACGGACGCGGCGTTTTCTGCCAGATGCAAGGCCGCTGATGCACCGGTGAATCCGCCCCCGACAATGGCGACATCGACTGCGCATTCTCCATATTGCACTGGCCAGTTCGGGCTATCGATGGTTTCATCCCACCAACAGCCGTCCCGTGGCCCGGGACCGTAGGTGTAGTCGGGAAAGATGCGCCTCATTCTGCGCGCGCCGCGGCCATTTCGTCCTGTCGTTGCTTGACCATCGCACGTTTGGTGACCAGGGATGCCGTGATTACACCCACCGTCACAACGGCAATCATCAGGGTGGACAGCGCATTTATTTCCGGGCTCACCCCCAGCCGAACGGCCGAGAATATCCGGATCGGCAATGTCGTGGACGACGGGCCCGAGGTAAAGGACGCGATCACCAGATCATCCAGAGACAAGGTAAAAGCCAACAACCAGCCGGAAATCACCGCGGGCGCAATGATCGGCAAGGTGACCAGACGGAACGCCTGCGCCGGGGAACAGCCCAGGTCCAGGGCCGCCTCTTCCAAGGACCGGTCAAAGGTCACCAGCCGCGAAGAAACAACAACCGAAACAAAGCACATCGAAAAGGTCGTATGCGCCAATACAATGGTCAGAATACCACGATCCAGTCCGATGCCGATAAACAGCAACAGCAAGGACAGGCCGGTGATGACTTCGGGCATCACCAGTGGCGCGTAAATCATGCCGGAGAACAACGTTCGGCCAAAGAAACGCCCTCCCCGCACCAGAACATAGGCTGCTGCGGTTCCCAGGACCGTTGCCAGCGTCGA
>JBCCIK010000009.1:0-51858 GCA_039028255.1 Pseudomonadota bacterium
CTTTGCCGAACCAATCGGTGTCAAAAGCGAGGACGCCGATACGTTTCGCGCCGATCTGGGCGGATCGTCCGCTAACATCTGCGCGGGGCTGGTCAAGCTTGATCGCCATGCGTCGCTGATAACTTCGGTTTCGGACGATGCCGTGGGTCGGTTCTGCCTGAACCGCCTGCGTCATTACGGGATCGATACATCCTACATCAACGTCCTGGGGGGCGAGCATCGCATGTCTCTGGCTGTTTACGAAAGCCGGACAGAAGATTTCCAGAACGTCATCTATCGCAATGGCGCGGTCGATTTCCAGGTCACGGAGCACGATATGGACAAGGTTGATTACGGCACGTTTTCCGCCTTGATTTCAGCGGGCACTGTCTTTGCTGCCGAGCCGTCGCGCAGCGCAACGTTCCATGCTCTGAGCAAGGCCCGTGAAGCCGGGCTGCCGATCATCTTTGACATCGATTATCGCCCATACAGCTGGCCTTCGCCCGAAACAGCCGCCGATGTTCTGTCCCGTGCCGGAGAGGTCAGCGACCTTATTGTCGGCAATGATGAAGAGTTCGGCTTTATGGCTGGCAGCATGGACAAGGGATTTGCCAAAGCCCTGGAATTGGCCGAAAAACCGGATCGCATCGTCATATACAAAATGGGTGAGAAAGGTGCGATCACACTAACCGAAGGCCGTGAAGTGCGAACCGGAATCTATCCGGTGCAGGCGGTGAAGCCCAATGGAGCAGGTGACAGTTTCATGGCTGGTCTGCTGGCGTCCATCGCGGCGGGACACACGCTGAAAGATGCGGTTCTGCGAGGCTCGGCCTGTGCCTCAATCGTGGTGTCGCAACCCGGCTGCGCACCTGCCATGCCCACGACACGGGAACTGGATGCGTTCCTGGCCGATCATCCCGGCCCGACCACATAGGAGTTTCCCATGCACATCGCACCCTATGACAATCACAACAAACCCATCGTTGCAGCTGACGATCCTTTGGTTCCCCTGAACTATTTCAACATCGTCAAATTGAAAAAGGGGGAGGCATTCGAATATCAGGTGCCGGGGTATGAAACCTGCATTGTCCCGGCCACCGGAAGCGTAGATGTCGAAATCGAACGCGTTCACTTCCCGGGATTGGGACATCGGGGCGAAGACGTCTGGGATGGCGAACCAGAAGGCGCTTATGCGCCCGTCGGGGCCAAGGTTACACTGATCTGCGTATCGGATGACACCGAAGTCTTCATCGCGGGGGCGAAATACGACAAAGTGCTCGACCCGTTCGATGTGCGTCAGCACGATCTTGTTCAATACGGCAGCGATGACACCAAAACCCATCGCAAGATCAAACATATCCTGGGCCAGAAACAGCATGACAAAGTTGGTCGCCTGCTGGTCAGCGAGTTGTTCACGGTTGGTCAGGGAGGGTGGTCTGGATTTCCCAGTCACAAACACGACACCAACCGCCTGCCTGATGAAAGTCGCCATGACGAAACCTATAACTTTCGGTTCAAGCCGGACTGGGGGTCGGGCATGCAGATGCTGCAACGTGAAGACAATCAGCCGGGCGACGCCTATCACATTGTGAACGGTTCGACAGTGTGCATCGACAAGGGGTATCACCCGTGTTGCGCCCTGCCCGGATATGAAATGTATTACTTCACCATCCTTGGTGGCCTGAGCCAGCGGTCGCTTGTGCAGTATTTCCAACCGACCCATGCGTATCAGATCGAAACGATCCCGGGCATTAAAGATATGATTGCAAAGTTCAAATGACCCTTGTCACGCTTTCAGACGTTCTGAAACCAGCCTATGATCAAGGTTATGCCGTAGGCGGGCTGGTGACACTGGGCTGGGAAGACATGCGCGCCTATGTGGCCGCCGCCGAGGCAGAGGCTGCGCCGGTGATCCTGCAAGCCGGTCCCAGCTGTCGCGAACACACACCCTTGCCAATCCTCGGCAAGATGTTCCGCCATCTGGCAGAGAACGCGTCGGTCCCCGTCGTGGCCCATCTGGATCACGGCTACACATTGGAAGACTGCAAGATTGCATTGGACAGCGGCTTTACCTCTCTGATGTTCGACGGATCGCGCAAACCGCTGAGACAGAACATCGATGAAACCGCCGCGATTGCCGAAATGGCCCATGCGGCCGGGATTTCCTGCGAGGGCGAGATCGGCTTTGTCGGCTATTCCGGCGGCGCGGCGTCAAACGGAACCGATCCTGGCCAGGCCGCGCAATTCGCACGCGAAACCGGTGTGGACGCGATGGCCATCTCGGTCGGCAATGTACACTTGCAAGAAAACAAAGAAGGCGGACTGGACGAAGGCCGCGTTCGCCAGATCGAAAACATCACCAATGTACCATTGGTCATCCACGGCGGCTCTGGTGTTCCTGTCGAACAGCGCACGCGCCTTGCCCGCGAAACAACAATCTGCAAGTTCAACATCGGGACTGAACTGCGCATGGCGTTCGGGGCTGCGCTACGCGACGCAGTGACCCGAGATCCGGACCGGTTCGACCGTGTCACTATCCTCAAGGAAACCCAGGACCCGGTCGAAGCGGCTGCACGTATCGTGATCCGGGCCTTTGGCGCACCATCACAGGATCAGCCAACCTGATCCTGCGCACCGGCAAAACCGTAAATTCGCGTCAGATGGACCCGCCTTCGACCATGAAATTCCCGGCGCTGCACATGGCGGCGTCATCCGACGCCAAAAACACCACCATCCGGGCCACGTAAACGGGATCTATGGGATCGGGTAGGCATTGACGATCGACCTGTTTGGCCAGCGCCTCGGGGGTAACCCACAGGTCTTTCTGGCGTTTGGTCATGATCCAGCCCGGAACGACGGTGTTCACACGAATGCGATGATCACCCAGTTCACGTGCCATGGTTCGGGTTAATCCGTGAACAGCGGATTTCGCGGTTGCATAAGCTGGAAAACCTGCGCCTGCTTCCCACCAGGAATTCGAGCCGATATTGACGATTGACCCCCCGCCTCGTTCGATCATGTCAGGTGCGACGGATTGAATGGCAAAGAACATATGGCGCAGGTTGGTCGCCATACGTTCATCCCAGTATTCCGGTGTCATCTCGCGCCAGTCGTGACGGTCATCATGTGCCGCATTATTGACAAGAACATGCGCCGCACCCAACTTTTCCGTCAACTCTCCAAGCGCAGCGCGCATAGCCGGAATATCGCGAAGATCGCACTGAGCAAAGGCATGCTGCCCGTCCAAACCGGCCAGCAGAGCCTGTCCGGCATCCGCGTTGATGTCCAGAATTCCAACCTTTGCACCCTGCGCCGCAAAAGCGCGGACCGCCTCGGCCCCAATACCGCCTGCGCCACCGGTAATAAAAACTGTCTGATCTTTCAGACAAGGGTAGGTTGCAAATTCTCGGGTCATTCATCACGCTCCATGATCCACGCGACCTCGGGGGCCGCGACAAAGCGCCATTTCCGCAATGGACCGGCCATGACGTTCAGGTAGTACATCTCAAACCCGTACGGGGCACCGCAAGGGTGATGTCCACGCGGAACGATCACAACATCGCCATCGGATACGGCCATCGTCTGATCCAACTGGCCATCATCAGTATAGACGCGCTGCACCCCAAAGCCGTTTGCCGGATTGAGACGGTGATAGTACGTCTCCTCAAGATAGGTGATCCGGGGAAAATCGTCTTCGTCGTGACGATGGCTGGGATAAGACGACCAGTGGCCGTCCGGCGTAAAGACTTCGGTCACCAGCAGGCTGTCAGCGTAATCCTCACCCTCCATCGCGATGTTGTTGATGTGGCGTGTGTTCACGCCTTTGCCGCGTTTGGTCAGGGTGATCCCGTCCGGTCCGATACGACGCGCATCATGACCGCCTTTGCCGGGGGCGGAACAAACCGCCAGAACACAATCTGTTTCAGCAACGGCCGTCCATTCTGTTCCGTTGGGCAGGTAAAGACAATGCGGCGGCGTCTTTTCGAACACATTCATCCGGTCGCCGAGTATACCCCAGTTTCGCCCCGCGCCACTGATCCGGGCCTTGCCTTCGACCATGACCAGAATAACCTCGGTCTCTTTGGTTGCCTCGGCGGCTGTCTCGCCGGCACGCAGCCTGTACAGACCGAACCCAACATAATGCCAGCCTGCGCTGGCCGGAGTAATGTCATGCACCTTGCCAG
This sequence comes from Pseudomonadota bacterium, assembly GCA_039028255.1. Classification (GTDB taxonomy): domain Bacteria; phylum Pseudomonadota; class Alphaproteobacteria; order Rhodobacterales; family Rhodobacteraceae; genus Ruegeria. The sequence continues at coordinate 4,164 of JBCCIK010000009.1, forward strand.
TGCGGCCCAGCGGTTTTCTGAGCAGGTCTGCCATCGGTCTTCTCCTTGAAAGGTGGCCACGGGGACCGCCCTGTTATGTGTTCAGGCAGCTTGCCGGGTATGTCTGGCTGCAATTGACTCAGCCAGCTGCGCCTCGGTCCAGTCTTCGGCAACTGCACGGCGCAGGATGTCGGCCTGACTGGCGGGGGCGTTTCCATCGATCGGCGGGTCAGTATCCAGATTGGTCGGAAACGCATACCCTTCGGCCGTTGCGGCGATGGCGGCATCCAGTTGCGACGGGTCCAGATCGCCTCGGTGCTTTAACGCCATCAGGGATGGGAAGACCTGCAGGGACATTGTCCGTCGATCTACCGTCTCCATCGCGCGTCCAAAGGCCGAGGATACCTGTAACAGGTTGGCCAGTCTGTGGATATCGTCACTGGTGTTTTCGCCCGCCGCGTGAAACAGCGCCGGGTTGAAGAAAACCGCATCCCCTTTTTCCAGCGGCAGCTGGATATAACGGTCTTCAAAATGATCCCGGTGCGCCAGGTCGTGAAACGCCAGATATCCCGGCTGATAAAGCTGCGAGAACGGCATAAGCTTTGTAGGTCCGCTTTCGATTGGCATATCGCAATGGGCAACGGCCCCCTGCAATGTCAGCGAGGCCGTCACAAGATGGGCATGCACCGGATAGCGCGCGGCGTTGTCGGCAGTCTGGAATCCAAGATGAAAGTCACGATGGGCCTGTTGCGCCTGACCACCGGGGCGCACCTGATTGACCTGTGCCGTGACCTGATAGTTCGGCCCAAGCCATGCTTCGCAAGCAGCAGCAATGGATGTATTCCCGAAATACAGCGCGAAACCTTCCGGATCGCGTGAACAGTGCTTTTGCAAGGCGTTCCAAATCCGGTCATTTGCGCCAGAGGCCGCAAAATGATCGCCTTCGCCCGCACCGGCTTGTTTTTCCTCGTCAATGATTTGTCGAAAAACGTCCGTCGCACGGTCGATGACGGATGTGTCCGCGAATGCCCGTTTCAAGGCAATCGCACCTGCGGATTTGTCCAGCACCCAACCCCATTCGGCCAGCACCGCCATCCGGCTGTCGGGATTTTCTAGCACAGGGCGCAGCGTGTGCATGTCATAGATCGGCACGTTGTTTTGAACCGACACCGCGTGAGGCACGGCGTCAGCAGTCAGGTTTTGCGAGGTCAACACCTTGAATTCATCCAGATCACAGGATTCCCGGTCGAAATATCCGACATATCCGCGTTCTCGATTTACCATGACATTCTCCTTTCTCATGGCTTAGATGTTGCCGCGTGAGGGCAGAATTCAGGTTTGGATCTGCAATCCTGCTGAGTTGCAGATCTCGACAATGTGGTCATACCCCATCTTGGAATATTCATAGGGCGGGGCCTTGGCCGGATCCTGTTCCGCCTCAACGACGATCCAGCCATCGTAATCCATTGCCCTTAGCGCGGTCGCGACCGCCTGAAAGTCAATGCACCCATCGCTTGGAACGGTGAATGCACCGCCGATGACGGCGTCCAGAAAGCTGTGATCATTCTCGCGCGTGGTGTGGACCACCTGTGGCCGGATGTCTTTGAAATGCACGTGGTGGACACGATCGCCCCAGCGATCCAGGGTCGCCATTACATCACCTCCGCCAAACAGCATGTGGCCTGTATCAAAGCACAGGTTGACCTCGGGACCCGATCCGTCCATCAGCCAGTTCACGTCATCTTCGCTTTCGATGATTGTGCCCATGTGGTGGTGATAGGCCATCGGCATTCCCTCATCGGCCATCCACTTTGCCAGTTCGGTGATTTTGACGGCATAGTCCTTGATCTGATCTCTTGAGAGCTGCGGGCGATCATTGACTGGCGTGCCGATCTGTCCCTGCACGGTATTGGAACATTCGGCATAGACGATACATGGGCTGCCCAGCGCCACAAACTGATCGAGCTGCGCTCTGACCGCTTGGCGTTCATCGGCAATGTCATTCACCAGTGACATGCCCGAACACCAGCCTCCGCACAACGCAATATCGTTGCCATCCAGATACGCGCGCAAACCTTCTGTATCGCCCGGCATCCTTTGCCCACGTTCGACCCCGGTATAGCCGATCTCGCGCGCCTCTTGCAGCGCCTGTTCCATCGTGTAGGCCGCAGTCAGGTCCGGCAGATCGTCATTTTGCCAGGCAATCGGAGAGATCCCGATTTTCACGCTCATTTCGTGTTTCTTTCCTTTATGGCAACCTCATAGGCCGCCCGTTTTGCATTTACGTCCGGACGGGTGCTGACCTCGGGCACCGCCACTTCCCACCAGGTGCCGCCATATTCGGTCGACGGGTAAGGATCGGTATCAATCACCACGACATAAGGTCCCTTGATTTCAGCACGTTGCGCCAAGGCGTTTTCAAGCTGATCAATCGAGCTGACCTTGACCGAGGTTGCGCCCATCGCCGCCGAATGGGCCGCAAAATCGATCGCCGATGGTGTCTCATGCACCGCATGATCCAGCAGATTATTGAACTCGGCGCCGCCTGTGCCGATTTGCAGCCGGTTGATGCATCCGAACCCGCGATTGTCGGTAACAACAACGGTAAAGGACAGCCCCATCATTGCAGCGGTCGCCAGTTCGGAATTGGCCATCAGATAGGTGCCATCGCCGGTAAAACAGATCACATCCCGATCCGGCTGGGCCATTTTGATGCCCATCGCGCCTGCAATCTCATATCCCATACAGCTGAAGCCGTACTCCATATGATAGGCGCCAGGGCGCGGCGCCTTCCACAGCTTGTGCAACTCACCAGGCATGGTTCCGGCGGCGCACATCACGACGGTGTCATCGTGTGCGGCGCGCTGGACTGCGCCGACAACCTGCATATCCGTCGGCAGCGCATTCCCGTCTGTGGGCGCATCCGTCAGCGCGTCAACCTTGCTGAACCAGTCTGCTTTCAACGTGTCTGCCACCAGATCAGCACTGTATCCGTGTAAGGCATCGGCCAGGGCGTGCAACCCGGCGCGGGCGTCTGATTGCAACGGCAACGCGCCATGTTTTTCCGCATCATAAGCAGCCGTGTTCAAACACAGCATCGTACGCTCAGGGTTCGAGAACAAACCCCATGATCCTGTCGTGAAATCCTGCAGGCGCGTCCCCACCGCCAGAACAACATCTGCGTGTGCACACACGTGGTTGGCGGGCTCACCGCCGGTCACGCCCACTGGCCCAAGGTTCAGCGGATGATCCCAGGGCAGAGCGGATTTACCAGCCTGCGTTTCGGTAATTGGAATGTTATGTGCTTCGACAAAGCTCTGTAACGCATCGGTCGCGTCCGAATAATGCACGCCACCTCCGGCAATGATCACAGGCCGCCGGGCCGCCCTGATCGCGGCAGCGGCGCGCGCCAGTTCATTCTCGTCCGGGCGAACACGGCGCTGGTACCAGACGCGCGGCTCAAAAAAGCTTTCGGGGTAGTCATACGCCTCGGCCTGAACATCCTGACAGAAGGCAAGTGTCACCGGGCCACAATCCGCAGGGTCCGTCATTGTACGGAAGGCACGCGGCAAAGCGGTCAGCAGATGCTCGGGGCGGGAAATACGGTCAAAATAACGACTGACAGGGCGGAAACAGTCATTTGCGCTGACAGTCCCGTCGCCGAAACTTTCAATCTGTTGCAGAACCGGGTCAGGCCCACGTGAGGCGAAAACGTCACCGGGCAGCAACAGCACGGGCAACCGATTCACATGGGCCAGCGCGGCCGCGGTCACCATGTTTGTGGCCCCCGGCCCGATAGACGAGGTCACTGCCATCGCGCGTGTCCGGCGCATCTGCTTGGCATAGGCAATCGCGCAGTGGGCCATGGTTTGTTCATTATGGCCGCGATACGTGGGCAGGCTGTGCTTGACGCCGTGCAGCGCTTCACCCAAACCGGCGACATTGCCATGGCCGAAGATCGCCCAGACACCCGCGATAAAGGGCTCTTGCGCTTCGTTTCTCTGCGCCTCCAGATAGCGCACCAGAGCTTGCGCCGCTGTCAGTCGGATTGTCTTGCTCATCATGATCCCTTTCAACACAAGGCCGCTGCGGGCAATCCGTCGGTTTCACATTTCAGAAAGTCTCAGGTCACGCATACCAACCCGAGTGTGGTGTGGCTTGGCGCGCCACGGCGGAATGGACCGCCCCGCCCAAAGGCAGAGCGAACCGGTTTATACTGTGCCGCCCAATGATCCTTCCAGCTCGGCCATTTCCTGACCACCTGCCATCAGGTCCTGCAACGCTTCGGGGGTGATGTCACCGCGCGTTGCGGTGCCCAGGGTTTTACCGCGGTTCAGCACGGTAAACCGATCGCCCACCGCCAAAGCGTGGCGCACATTGTGGCTGATGAACACAACGCCGACACCCTGATTGCGCACTTTGTCGATTGTCGCCAGCACATTTGATGTCTGGCGTACACCCAGGGCCGAGGTCGGTTCGTCCAGGATCAGGATCTTTGCGCCGAAATACACGGCGCGCGCAATGGCAACCGTCTGTCTTTCGCCGCCCGACAATGTGCCAACGGCCTGATCAGGTCCGCGCAGGTTGATACCCATCTTGCGCATCTCTTCCATACAGACATCATTGGCCGCGTCCACATCAAAGCGTTTCAGCAGACCCTTGCCTCTGGTCGGCTCGCGACCCATGAAAAAGTTGCGCGTCACGCTCATCAGCGGGATCATGGCAAGGTCCTGAAACACCGTTGCGATGCCGGCCTCCATCGCGTCGCGCGGTGTGTCGAAATGCAGCGGCTTGCCTTCAAAGAAGATCTCGCCTTTGGTCGGCTTGTGCACGCCGGACATGGTCTTGATGAAAGTCGATTTGCCGGCCCCGTTATCGCCCAGCAAACAGTGACACTCACCCGGTTTCACATCAAAGCTGACACCAGCCAGAGCAATGATGTTACCAAAGTGCTTTTCGATATTTTTCATCTCGACAATGGGTGCCGCATCCGTCGCGTCACCGTGGTGAAACTTGGTGTCATCGGTCATATCAGCGCTCTCCCGTTACGCGCTTACGGATCGCGTTGTTGAACAGAACGGCAATCAACAGCATGGCGCCCAGGAAGACCTGAAACCAGTCCTGATCGAAATCGGTATAAGTGAGGCCAATGACAACCATGCCGAAAATGATCGCGCCGAAAAACGCACCAATGGCCGAGCCATAGCCGCCTGTCAGCAAACAACCCCCGATCACCGCCGCAATGATGGCTTCGAATTCCTTCTGAAAGCCGCGGCGCGCATCGGTTGAACCCGCATCCATCACGGTGATGATCGCAACCAGAGCGGCGCAGCAGGCCGTCAGCATAAACAGCGAAACCTTGACACGATTGACCGGAACGCCCGAGTTGGACGCGGCGGTCTTGTCCCCGCCCGAGGCAAAAATCCAGTTCCCGGCCGGCGTACGCAACAGAATATACGTCGCGGCCAGCGCCAATGCGATAAACCACAGAATTTCAACCGGAATACCCGGCACTTTCGGTGCGCCGCTTTTGAACGTGTCGATCATGCCGTTGGCCGCCAGCCAAGCAAACAGGCTGCCAAACGCCTCGCCCGAGAAGAACGGAGCCAGCCAGTCGGTTTCGGTCGCGTCACGCACGCCCCGCAACTGGGTTGACCCGTTGGTTGCCATTTTCAGACCGACCAGAGAAAGCCCCCGCAGGATAAACAAAAATGCCAGCGTCACGATAAAGGACGGCAGGCCGGACCGGATCACGATGTTGCCATTGATCGCACCCACCATGGCCGCAAAAACAAAGGTCATCGGGATGGCCGCGATCAGCGGCAATTGCCAGGTGACCACACAAACACCGAAAAACAGACCGGAAAAGGCCACCATGGATCCGATGGACAGATCGAATTCCCCACCGATCATCAGCAAAGCAGCCCCGATGGCCAGAATGCCCAACTGTGCCGCAGGCGTCATAAAGTTCATCACCCCGGCCAGAGTGAACATCGAGTCATCCGCGGTGATTGCAAAAAAGATGCACACCAGCACGACACCGGCCATGGCGCCGAGTTCAGGGCGTTTCATTAACCTGGTCACAAACGGTTCGCTTTTGACCCTTTCGTCGGCTTCGACGGGCGCTGTCTGACTCATCTTGTCCTCCCAATTCGATTGAAACGGCGCAGATGGCGCCGTTTCATCTGTCATGATCTATCCGGCTCAGCGGATACCTTGCGACGACAGCTCGATAACCTGGGCTGCCTTGTCGGACGTTACCAGGTTGGGGCCTGACGGAACGTTGCCACCCGGCATCAGGCCGTATTTGGCGTGCAGACCCATGAAGTTCACCGCCAGATACCCTTGCAGATATTGCTGCTGATCGATGGCAAAGGCAGCGTCACCATCTGCAATGGATTGCAGAAAGTTCGCGGACAGGTCGAACGACGCAACATTGATATCGCGACCCGATGCTTTGACCGCTTCGACCGTTGGCTCTCCGGCCGAGCTGGCACCCAGCGCCATTACGGTGTCGATATCCTCATTTGCGGCAAGCGCGGCCGCAACCTTGGATTCGATCTCGGATGGGTCGTTCGAGGTCGGCAGTACGTCGACACTGCCGCCGAAACCTTCGGCAAATCCTTCACACCGCAGGTCCAGTGCGACATTGCCAACTTCGTGGTTCACGCAGATCGCGGTCGAACCACCCATAGATGCCAGAGCTTCGCCTGCGGCCTTGCCCGCATCAAATTCGTCCTGACCGACATGCAGCAATGCGCCAAGTTCCTTGGACACATCCGAACCCGAATTGATCGAGATCACCGGAATACCGGCAGCAACGGCCCGCTCAATTGACGGCCCCAGGGCATCAGCATCGGGAATCGACACGATCAACCCGTCTGGCTCCTGGTTGACGGCAGCATCGATAAGTTGAGACATGGCAACCATGTCAAAGGTTTCAGGCGCGCGGTATTCGACATTCACGCCGACATCTTTACCGGCCTGTTCCACGCCATTTTTGACAACATTCCAGAATGCGTCATTTGCCTGGCCATGCGAGACGACCACAATTTCCTGCGCAAACGCAGGAGTGGCCAGCGCCAGTGCGCCTGCAGCCAATGCGCCTTTCACAAACTTATTCATTTGTTCTCCTCCCATTAGAACTGTGTGTCTTTACGTCGGGATCCTTGCCCCGATCATTCGGCAACGCCGAATCTCTGATGCCCGGATCCGGGACCGAGCTTGGCTCAGTTTGAAGAAATCCGCTCATTTTGCAACCGGTTTCAAAATTTCTTCCATCCGAACCGGCAAACCAGTCCGAGCCGAGCGGGTTGCAGCCTCGGCCATGGCAAGCGCGGCAACGCCATCCGCCAGCGTGACCGGAACCTTTTTTGCACCTTTGGCCACCTGAACAAACGCATCCCATTCCGCCTTGTAAGCCGACATGTAGCGTTCAAGGAAAAAATATGTCGGTTTTGCGCCGGTAACGCCATCAGCCGTCGATTTGATCACCGTGTTTTCCAAGACATTTTGCGCCTGAAGCATGCCTTGCGAACCCAGCATTTCGACCCGTTGATCATACCCGTAGGCCGCCCGGCGCGAGTTCTTGATTACCGCGATCCGGCCATCCGCATAAGTCATTGTCACTACGGCGGTATCCACGTCTCCGGCCTCACCGATATCAGGGTCGACAACCGCCGTTCCAACTGCGGAAACCGACTGAGGAAGAGTGCCCATCAGAAAGTTGGCCATGTCGAAATCATGGATCATCATGTCACGAAACAAGCCGCCGGATACCTTGATATAGCTCACAGGTGGCGGGGCCGGATCGAAAGACGTGATCGACAACAGTTCTGTCTTGCCGATTTCGCCTGCGTTCGCGGCAGCTTGTAGTGCAGCAAAGTTAGGATCGAACCGCCGGTTGAATCCGATCATGACGGGGTGCTTGCCCAAGGCAACCCTGGCCTGACACTCCAGCGCCCGGCCCAAATCAAGATCAACCGGTTTTTCACATAGAACAGCTTTGCCTGACCTGTTGGCCGCTTCGATCAGATCCGAATGCGTATCGGTCGGCGTTGCGATCAGAACAGCATCAATATCCGGATCGTCGATGATCGCCTCTGTCCGACGGGATTCGGCCCCATGTTCTGCCGCCAGCGCGCCAGCGGCGTCTGCAACAGCATCGGACACGGCGCGCAACTCGCTTTCAGGGTGGGCTTTGATGGTCTGCGCGTGAACGCGACCAATGCGGCCTGCCCCCAGCAATCCAACTTTGAGCATGCGCCCCTCCCGAATCGTCGTATTGCAAACACAATGAGTCGCACTGCAACCGGTTGCAAGATTTTTTTCATGGGCTCTCTGCCAACCGGCAGAAATCGCCTGTATGGGCCGCGCAGTCTGTGATCAGACAAACAAATGGCGGCGAATTACGGGGAATCCCCAATATGGGGCTTAATGAATTTTGGCTAACTTAGATCAGTGGAACACAACTACCACTTTGTGACCCCCGTTGACGGGCTGGCGCGACCCCCTCTGCCAGCCCCTCAACCCTCTCACCCGGACAGGATTAAAAGCGCAACGCCCGGTGACTGTTCGCGTTCTTTTGCGTGATAAACGTGTCGATCCCTTTGCGCAGCGTTACGTGCGCTTTCTCAGTGCGCGCAAATGAGATCGATACTCTGCCTTGCCACCAATTCCCGGGCGTTGTGAACAGATATGCCGATTTCTTTCAGCTTTGCCTCTGCAACGCACAGCGAGGCCTGGCCCATCACCATGCTAAAGCTATACCTACCAACAGTCGGAAACGCTGAACAAAAAATCGTCTGTACGTGAAACAGTGGCGAGCCGTGGAGGACTCGAACCCCCGACCTGAGAATTAGAAGTTCCCTGCTCTAATCCAGCTGAGCTAACGGCCCACTTATCTTTCGGCTGTATCAGCCAATTTCCCTACCTTGTCAACTTGGTAGCAAGCCGGAATATGCGCCCAAGAATTTCAGATGTTTCATGAATATGGCGGGTGAAAGGGCGTAACCACTGTACCGTCCAGCCGTTCGGCGGAACCTAGCCTCGAAAAGGCGTCTACCAAATGAAAAGCTTAAGAAAAGCACGGTTTTTAGGTTCATGCTTCACGAATGGATCTGACAGTTCTGCTCTTTATGTCCGTGGTTCTAGGGTCAAGCGCATAAAGGCCGAGTTCGGATCGGGGGTGTAGCCGAAGATCGGACCGCAATAAGAATACCCAAGCGCTTCGTACAGCTTACGCGCGGCATCATACTCTGGCAGATGCGCAGCGCCGGTTTCCAGAACCAATGCGGTTATACCATCCGCTTGCGCAAGATCGGCCAGATACACCATGATCTGGCGTGCCAGACCGCGTCCGCGTGCCATGGCCAGAACATGCACCGACTTCACCTCGGCAGTCCCGTCCGGCAGGGTCTTGAGGGCGCCGCATCCCAATGCGGTGTCACCGTCGTAGATCGCCCAAAACCGAATCTCCGACCCGCGCAGGGCGTCAACATCCAGTGTGTGGTTCGAGGTTTGCGGCGTCGCTTCCCAGCTATGGGCCAGGTGTGCTTCGATGATCGGCCTCAGATCCTTTGATCCCGGATCCGCCCTGCGAATTTCGATCATTCAATGGGTCCAAGGCCCGCGCCGGTCGGTGGCAAAGTTTTCGCCATAGCCGCGCGGGCGCAGATTGGGTTTGCGCTTGTGCGGCTGTGTGACCTCCGCATCGATCCCGTTGTCTTTGGCGTATTCCAGCGCCTCTTCCTTGGTGTCGAATTTCAAACGCACCTGTGACTGGGTGTCCGATGATGACGTCCATCCCATCAACGGATCAACCTCGCGCGCGGACGCAGGCGCATATTCCAGAACCCAGCGGCGGGTTCTCGCCATGCCTGATGTCATCGCATTGCGTGAAGGCTGGTAAATCCGTGCGCGCATGCCGCTTCTCCGTGCTCACTTGGCTGGTTCATTTATGGGGCACAGCGCGCTCCGGGACAAGATCGCAATTGTCGCGGCATCCATCAGAACCTGATGCCGGAAAGTGTCATCAGGCCGCGTTATCCACGGGCTGCACGGGCCAATAGGATCGCAAGATGTGTCACATCAAACGCGCGATTTATATCAATGCAATACCCGAGGATAGTCTGTCGGCCTTCAGCCGCCTCACACATATTGGTGATTTCCCACCTGATATGATGTCTATCGGCATACCCAACAAAAACATCGACGCGATCCAGGCAAATTGGGCTGGCGGCGACGGCGATCACACCGCCAACCGACGCGTGCCATACGGCAAGTCGCAGATCCATTCGGTCCGCTGCACAGACCCGGTCAGCTTAATCGTATGATGAACCCTGATCAGGTCTTGCAGATGGACAAAATAAGAACAAATGTAAGGGCCTGATCCGGAGCCTGCTTATGCCCTACACCCATTCCGACAAGACCCAATTGACCGCCGAAGACATTCGTGCGCGCCTGAAGCTGGAAGGCGGCAAGCAATTCGTCATGCACACCGAATTCGCGCCTGCTGGCGATCAGCCAACTGCAATTACCGAACTGGCAGGCGGCGTAAACGATGGCGAACGCGATCAGGTTCTGTTGGGTGCGACCGGAACGGGCAAGACCTTTACCATGGCCAAGGTGATCGAGGAAACCCAGCGTCCTGCGATCATCTTAGCACCGAACAAAACGCTGGCAGCGCAGCTATATGGAGAATTCAAGGGGTTCTTCCCCGAAAACTCGGTAGAGTATTTCGTATCCTATTACGACTACTACCAGCCCGAGGCCTATGTCGCGCGGTCGGACACGTATATCGAGAAAGAATCGCAGATCAACGAACAGATCGACCGGATGCGCCACTCGGCCACGCGGGCGCTGTTGGAACGCGATGACGTGATCATCGTGGCCTCGGTCTCGTGCATCTACGGTATCGGCTCGGTTGAAACCTATGGGGCGATGACGCAGGATCTGATCGTCGGCAAGGACTATGATCAACGACAGGTCATGGCCGATCTGGTTGCGCAGCAATATCGCCGCAACGATCAGGCGTTTCAGCGCGGCTCGTTCCGGGTGCGCGGCGATTCCCTCGAAGTCTGGCCGGCCCACCTTGAGGATCGCGCTTGGAAATTCTCGTTTTTTGGCGAAGAGCTGGAACAGATCACCGAATTTGATCCTCTGACCGGCGAGCGGGCAGCGACGATGGAGCGCGTCCGAATTTACGCCAACTCTCACTATGTGACGCCCGGCCCGACCATGCAGCAGGCAATTGTCGGCATCAAACAGGAATTGCGACAGCGGCTGGACCTGCTTGTGGGCGAAGGCAAACTGCTGGAGGCGCAACGTCTGGAACAGCGCACCAATTTCGATCTTGAAATGCTGGAAGCCACCGGTGTCTGCAACGGGATCGAAAACTACTCGCGTTACCTCACAGGCCGCGCACCGGGCGAGCCGCCGCCCACCTTGTTCGAGTTCATCCCCGACAACGCAATTGTGTTCGCCGACGAAAGCCACGTCTCAGTCCCGCAGATCGGCGGTATGTACCGGGGCGACTATCGGCGCAAGTTCACGCTGGCTGAACATGGATTCCGCCTGCCGTCCTGCATGGATAACAGACCGCTGAAGTTCGAGGAATGGGACGCCATGCGCCCGCAATCCGTCTTTGTTTCGGCCACCCCTGCGAAATGGGAAATCGAACAGACCGGCGGCGTGTTCACCGAACAGGTGATCCGCCCCACCGGTCTGTTGGACCCCGAGGTCGAAATCCGCCCTGTGTCGATGCAGGTCGACGACTTGCTGGACGAAGTGCGCAAGGTCGCGGCCAATGGCTACCGTACGCTGGTCACGACCCTGACCAAACGCATGGCCGAAGACCTGACCGAATACCTGCACGAACAAGGTATCAAGGTCCGCTACATGCACTCGGACATCGACACTCTGGAGCGTATCGAAATCCTGCGCGATCTGCGTCTTGGCGCCTTTGACGTGCTGGTCGGTATCAACCTGCTGCGCGAGGGCCTCGACATCCCCGAATGCGGGCTGGTCGCCATTTTGGACGCGGACAAAGAAGGCTTCTTGCGATCCGAAACTTCCCTGATCCAGACCATCGGCCGTGCCGCGCGCAACGCGGATGGGCGGGTGATCATGTATGCCGACAAGATCACCGGTTCGATGGAGCGCGCACTGGGCGAAACCAACCGTCGCCGCGCCAAACAGGTTGCCTATAACGCCGAACACGGCATCACGCCCGAGACGGTGAAGAAAAATGTCGAGGACGTTCTGGCCGGTCTCTACGATGGTGACGTCGACATGAACCGCGTCACCGCCACCATCGACAAACCGATGCATGGTGCCAACCTCGAGGCGCATCTGGATGGATTACGCGACCAGATGCGCAAAGCTGCCGAGAACCTGGAATTCGAAGAGGCCGCCAATATCCGCGATGAGATCAAACGTCTGGAAGCGGTTGACCTTGCCGTTGCGGACGACCCCATGGCGCGTCAATGGGCGGTCGAGAAAGCGTCCGAGGATGCAGTGAAAGCGCGCGGGCGATCAACAGCTGGCAGACCGGGCCAAAGGGGTGGGAATGTGAAACGGAGAAAGCGGTAAACCAATGTGGAGGTTTATTCCGATTTTGGTTCTTGGGCTGATCGCAGCACGTCAACCCAAGGATTGGGGTCGGGGCACAAGTGCCGGATCAATCAAACACGGTTCAAGTCAGCTATCGAAACACACCGGTTTGAATGTTTCGCTGCAAGGATTGGATTTCTCGTTCGATCCGCTGCAATTCAACCGGCGCTTCGTCCTGGATCGATCTGCTCGTGCTTAACGACCGCACCTGAGTTTGCAGAGTTTCAGTGGCCGCGAGCGCCTGTTCCAAGGATTGGTTCTGTTGTTCAATCATTTCCTGCGCTTCTTCAACCTTTTGATTCGCGGAAACAAGTTCGGACTCGGCAGTGACAACTTTTTGCTCAGCCTCCTGTGCCTGTTGGGCCGTGGTTTGATACAGACCCACGGCCCGGCTGACATCAATTGACAGGGCCGTTGCCTCGGTCACAAAAAAGATTGCCCGGCGGTCCACGTCCTGTCCGTTTGCCTGTATCTTCGGCGGTGGGAAACTGCTGCCATCAAGATCGTTGGGCAGAACAGAAAGAACCACGCGGTGTTTACCCTCCCCCGCGAAATATTGCGCGACCAGCGCCGCAACAAAACAGCCAGCGCCGACAAACATGAAGGTTCGCAAAAGTTTGGATCGTTCGGGGGTCAATTTGCCGGTGGACAGTGCAAAAATGACCAAAACAAGCATAAGTCCGGCCAGGCCCAAGGGACCCCAGCGCAAAAAGCTCTCGAATGCACCAATAGTTTCAATTTCCATGGTAACCGCCCAAAAATCAAAGATTTGTGGGGACAGTCTATCACAAAGCGCGATCAGTGTCTTGCGATGCCGAAAACAGAACCGGTGCGGATCGTCAAATTCTGAAAACGCGGCTGTCTGCACCGCATCAATGACAGCTAACCCAGGTCGCAATCAAACAATCCGGCAAAAAAATGCGGCCTGTTTCGACCGCATCATTTGCATTTTCGCTATCCGAATTCAGCTGGGTGCCTGGCTCTGGCGTGCGATGGCTGGCTTAGGCTGACTGTCGCTTGCGTTGGCTGGCTTTCGTTGGCTTTTGCTTGCTTTTGCTGGCGCTTGGCTGGCTTTTGCGTGCTGTGGCTTACGATGGCTTGCTGCAGCTGGGTTCCTGTGAATTCGTCATAGGCTGGATATAAGAACGGCGCGGTGAATGTCAATAAAATATCTAATAAAAACATATAGTTGACAGATTTAATCGGGAATTACCATCTGACAAATTTACTCAGATTTATGACGGAAGCGTGTGCACCAACAGCTTTGAAAAACACCGGACCAGCGCAACCCGATCAACTGTGACAATCACAATCAGTGATTCCAAATAGTTAGCATGCAGTGGCGCAACATCTGTCTGGTCACGACAAGGTGTCGTTTGTGATTCACAGTTAAAATTTGCAGCGTTCGGCAAGGCGTCCGTGGCTTCCCAACTAAACAGGTACAGGCGTGTGATCGAGTGTGGTTCAGACGGGCCGGTTTGGTTCAGAAATCTGTCAGGGTCTGACAAATTTGGCATTGCCGACAGATCGCTCGGACTGCGGCGTGCTGCGCTGCGCGGCAGCGGTTTGCCCACGCGGCTGTGCCTGCGGTGAACATGCCACACCATCCCCATCAGGATCGTTGCGAGCATGATATCCCGCTTCGCCTTCGTAAAATGGTCCACCGCCAACAGCCGCGGCCGCGTCACAGCCGGCCAATGCAATCAGGTGGATGACAGATTCTGTGCGATCAAATTCAGATGTACGCAAAAACACGCCCGCCGCGATGACGATTGTTGTAACCGGCAGGGCGAGGATCATAAGCACGATGCGCATCGGGGACAAAGCCTTGCGGCGCGTTTCATCCGCGCGGCGCTCTCGTCGCGACCGAGGTTGATTGGGCGCGCTTTCCTTGGAATATTCAAATGTCATGATCTCGGACTAAATCAGATATATGGCAAAGCCGGGGCGTATTGCTGGCTTCGCAATGACAATCCGGACTCGCCCCGTTCCTGTTCGACAGGTATCAATGCACCACGTACCTCAACATCTTCAAACAAATGTAGCCCGGTGACCAAAACAAACCCCTATCGCGAAACAGATGAGGCAGCGCGAGCACTTGCGCGCCGGCTGATCACCGAAGCACCGTATGCGGCCTTGTCAGTGCTGCGTGCGGGCACCGACTTGCCATCTGTGTCACGCGTCGCATTGGCCACCGATCACAAAAACCAACCCCTGACACTGATTTCCGACTTGTCGGATCATACCCGCGCATTGCGTGCCAACCCCAACTGCGCCCTGTTAATCGGCGAACCCGAAGACAAGGGCGATCCCCTGACTTACCCTCGTCTGACGCTGCATGCTGTCGCACGGCCAGTCAGGCGCGATACGGACGAGCACGACAAGATACGCGCGCGCTACCTGAGCTTGCGTCCAAAGGCCAAACTGTATGTGGATTTTGCCGATTTCAGTTTTGTTTGGTTTGACGTTCAGGATGCAGTGTTGAACGGTGGGTTTGGCAAAGCCTTTCGCCTGTCCAAAGGGGATCTGTGACACGTGATGCATCGTTTGTTAAGCCCAGTCGTTGGACCTCATGGCAGCAGCGATTGTCGATCCCAATGTTCGTGTTTCAGATCAGGGTTATCCAAAAGTCTCGGCAACCTCATACATGACCGGTTCAAAGCTTCTGCACAGCTGATTGATTTCCCGGTTCCGGTTGCGCATTTCGGGTGATCTCAGCATCGCCAGAAAATCTTCGCGACGCGTCCATTGAGAATAATTGGCGATCCTTGTTTGCGCGTCATTGACATGCAGACCTGCCGAAATAAAGCCAGTCTGTTTCGAAATGAAATCTGCATAGGCGTCGGTCAATGCTTCCAACAGATCCTGGCAGGTACCGGGGGACATTTCAAAGGTCGTTATCACGGTCTGAATGTTGGCATGTTTGGCTATTTTCGGCATCTGGCTTCTCCTTGTAGCTGATACCAGTCTAACACAGTTTTTACGTCGGAATGGCTGGACTGCGCCCAAGTCTGATTGCCGCCGCCCGGCGGATGCGCCGCCCTGATCCGGGCGGCGTAATGGGTGCTCAGCGTTCAATCCGCATGTGTACCGATACCTCACCACTCAGATTTTCGGGCCATCGCAAGTGCAGGGAGTCTGCATTGCTGCCTTGTTCGACATCCGCGTACGGTGTTGCATAGCGGTTGGTGCCCAGAACCGAGCGCAGTGGGCCCAGAACACTGACAGCATCGCAACTGCGCGCCTTTGCGCCAAAGGGAAGACGACCATCAGAGTCGATTGTCCAGACTTGAGAAGCTGTGTTTTGCGTGTGCCTTACCCGCAGCGGATTCTCGACCTTGGCTTCAATTCCGTGAAACGTATTGTTCTGGAATGTCACATTCACATGCCGATCGCTGTCGAGGTCCGCAAAGGTGGTATCAACCCGCTCAGCCCGATCAAGATCGGTACTGCTCGAACGGAATTTGTTGCCGGTCACGGCCAGACCGTTCAGAAAATGCCCGGGTCCGTGTGGGCGAATGACAATGTAACTGAACCACGGCGGCGCTTCGCTTGAGTAGAATATGTTGTCGGTAATGCTCATTGCGCTGAACGAATAGCCCGCAACATAGGACGGGGTGGAATCCCGTTCATTACTCCATTCCACAAAACAATTGTCGACATAGTTTTCCGCGATGGTCGAGCTGTTGTAGGTTCCGATCATGATCAGCCCGGCAGTGCGAACGCCTTGGGGGATACTGTCGCCCTGAAAGAAATGATTGCCGAGGATCATGTTGTTGTCGCCACCCAGAACCGCGAAATGTTTGAAACGAACAGATCGGTTGTGGCGCAGTTTGACATCATTCGACGTGGTGTTCAGTGCAATAGATTTCCGATCCGGGACGTCGAATGACTCTTCTGACGACAGGAACTGGCAATTGTCGATCAGCATACCTTTGCAACCGGACCCGATCGAGGTGAGGCCCCGGTCCAGCGGGCGGCTGATAAAACAGTCCGATACGGAAAACGTACTGCCCGACGGTGCCAGCCGAATGGCGCTGCACAACCCGTTACACTGGAACTCGATCTGTTCCATGCCAAATTTGCGCAAGACACCAAAACCGCCAAAATCAAGAAGATACTTGAATGCAACAAAGGTGTAGGTTTGCGTTCCCGAGGCATCAAACAAGGGCGCGTTCAAAGTGATCTCGCCTGCACTTTCATCTTTTGACCGAACGTAGATTTCCCGCCCGACACCGCTGCCCTGAACGAGCGCGCCAACGGGGATGTTGGCAACATTCGCCACGTTGGTCAGACGTGTGGACTCCGTCGAATCGTAGGTCGCTACGGATGTGATCGTCTCGGTTCCCCAGTCCGAACCTGCCTTGGCGTCAAATTGCCCGTTCCGGATCACTCGACGGGTCGAAAACCCGGGTTTATTGGGAACCGCCGCGGCCATATCGATCGGCGCGGTGACCGAGATTCTGCGACCACCCAAGTCCAACGATTCGTGATCTGAACTGTTCAACAGGGCCTGAAACGCTTTTCTGAATGCCAGCGCTTCGTCGCCAAACGCGAGAATATATGCAGGAAGATCGAAATTTTTCAACAACAACAGCATCTTGTCATCTGGCATGGTGACCGTGCCTTCAAAGTCTATCTCAGATGCAATGCTGGTATTCTCGGCCAGATGATAAGTACCTTGCGGGACAAATATGCGCCGACCTCCCGCCGCCTGATCCGCCGCTTCGAACGCCGCGGAATCGTCGGCTGTGCCGTCTCCGACGGCACCATAATCGCGTACGTCCACAAGACTGATCATCTGGCGTAGAAACACACCGGTCACATCTGTAACCTCAAGATCATCAATCCGCACAACCGCCCCGTTGGTCCCTTGGATATCGATGCCGAAATGACCGTACACAGCCGACAGACCCCAGGACATATCCACACCTGAACGCTGCCCCGTTCCGACGATGGCGGTGATTTCGTGAACAGACCCATATCCGGTCAATTGCGTCGCAGGGCCCTGTTCGACCACACCTGAGACATGTGCATCCCCCGCCCCTCCGGCCCAGGCCGCAATGCGAACCTCGGGCAGCGGCCCGCTGATCGCCTTGATCCGCGCTTTCACTTGCAGATAGCACCCCGGAAGGATCGGGGTTTGGCCCATGTAACGCACCTGCTGGGTCGCATTGACTTTTAGTATCTCAAGGCAGCCGCCGAAATCCGCATCCGCTGGTACAAAAACCCCGGTACCCGATCCATCATACGTGGGTGAACCCGGCGTCCCATCTCCGGCAGACCAGACGCCCAAACCGTTTGCGAATTGCGGCGGCATGAACACGATGCCGTCGGTGATTGCTTTGTTCATAGAAATCCCTTTCTCAGTCGCGCCGCGTGAATCGTGACGGCGCGGTCAAACCTCGTGTTCAGGTCCAGCCCGAACGCGAAAATCTGAGTATCGCAAAGGGATTAATCACAGATCAGGACGCCGTGACGGTGGTGTTGCGTCAGGCAGACGGATCCGAATTGCCAAGTAGCTGCACACCATTGATTTTCCAGCCATTATCCTGCTGGATCATCTGATAGTCCAGAATATGCACCTGACCGTTGCTATCGGTGATCATGACTTTTTGCCACAAAGATCCCGCCACCTCACGCAGCTCCAGAAATCGCACATCCGCTGGCCGCCAGACCATCGGATATCCGTTGCGCACCATGGCCCCAAAGTTTTCAGGGTTGCGGAACAGCCTTTGTATATTCGGACTGGCAAACGTGAACGCGGTAACAAAATCGTCGGTCTTGAACGCCTGTATCTGCGCGGCGATATTCGCCTCGATCTCGGCGCTCTGGGCAAATGCGGAAGAGACCAGTCCGGCACTCAGTGAAAAAGCAAGCAACAATCGACGCATTGGGCTACCTCCTGATCCAAGGGTAGCTCCGCGCAACGAGGCGTCAAATCACAGCAGTTCTCCGCCCAGCGCCCGATCAATCAAGGATACAGTTTCCGGCACTCCATAAAGTGCGATGAAGCCGCCAAAACGCGGACCTTGCGACGCGCCCAGAAGCACCTCATATAACGCCGTGAACCAGCCTCGCATGGGATCAAACCGTTCGCGCCCGATCGCGTACACGACAGATTGCAAAGCTTCGTCCTCGACGGGGCCGTCATAGGTCTCAAGCGCCGCTTTCAGGGCTTCCAATGCCTCGCGCTCCTGCCCGGTCGGCGCCCTGTGCTGGCGGGTCGGTTTGACGAAATCATTGAAATAGCGCACCGCAAACCCGGCCGCCTGATCCAGATCAGGGTGGCTGTCTGCTGTAGCCTCAGGTGCGTATCGGCGAATGAAACCCCACAGCGCCTCTTTGTCCTCAGCTCCGGAGACCGATGCCAGGTTCAACAGCATCGCAAACGGAACAATCAGAGTAGATTCTGGAACATTGCCGCCATGGATGTGCCACACAGGATTGTTCAATTGCGCCTTCAGATCTTGCCCCGGGTAGGCCCGCAACTGTTGATGGTATTCATCATAGGCTTTTGGGATCACGTCAAAATGCATCCGCTTGGCCGTTTTAGGCTTTTGGTACATGAAGTACGTCAGGCTTTCCGTCGGCGCATAGGATAGCCATTCGTCGATCGACACACCGTTGCCTGACGACTTGGAGATCTTCTGACCATTTTCATCCAGAAACAGTTCGTATGAAAAATGCTCGGGCGCCCGCCCATCCAGCGCCCGGCAAATTCCATCATAGATTTTTTCGTTAGTGGCGTGTTCCTTGCCATACATTTCGAAATCGACACCCAACGCCGCCCAGCGCGCTCCAAAATCGGGCTTCCACTGAAGTTTAATGTTGCCGCCGGTCACCGGCACGGTCCATTCCCTGCCATTCTCATCATCAAAGGTCACGGTATACGTTTCGGCACAGACCTTTTTCATCGGCACATACAAAACCCGCCCGGTCTCAGGGTGGATCGGCAGAAAGATCGAATAGGTTTGCTGACGTTCTTCCCGCAGGCTTTTCAGCATGATGGCCATGATGTCATCATAGCGTTCCACCGCACGTTTCAGGATGTCATCGAATTCGCCCGAACGATAGAAATCGCGGGCGGAATAGAACTCGTACTCAAATCCGAAGGTGTCAAGGAACCTGCGCAGCATGGCGTTGTTGTGCTCGCCAAAGCTGGGATATTCGCCGAACGGATCAGGCACCGAGGTCAGCGGGCATTGCAAATAGTCTTGCAGCTGATCAGGATTTGGAACGTTGCTTGGCACTTTGCGCATACCGTCCAGATCATCCGAAAAACAGATCAGTTTCGTCGGTATATCCGACAGCGCCTCAAACGCGCGCTTGACCATGGTGGTCCGCGCCACCTCGCCAAAGGTGCCGATATGTGGCAGGCCAGAGGGACCATAGCCTGTTTCAAACAGCACAAATCCCTTATCAGGGGCGTTTTTCTGATAGCGTTTCAGCAACCGGCGCGCCTCTTCAAAAGGCCAGGCCTTGGACGACATCGCGGTTTCACGCAGGTCAGACATATTCATTCAGCTCCGTAGGAATAGGCGTCAGTCACCCGTTGCAACCGACCGACCTCTCCTATTGTTCCGGCGTGGGATGAGTCAATAGACGCAAGATCACTCCAACAAGGATACGTACATTTGCAAATTGGGATTCGATGTATATGCGCCATCTGCACCATTTAATCCGGCATGCCGTTTAACAGCCCTATTGTTGTCACATTCATGGATTGGTAGTTGACTTCAAGGCAGCTCCAAAACCAGAAACAATACACGCGACAAGCAGGTTTCTGTCTTTGAATTGCACTTGGCGATCCACGATGGAACGCTTGGTTCGGGTCAATCGTGGACACTTCCAACGGGCAGAAGGATATGAAGCATGAATTCTGAAATCATCAATGGATTTTTGATGGAAATGCTCATTTACCCCCGCCACCCACTGGTGCAATTTTACCCTGTTCGTCCGCCGCATTGACGTGCATAACGGGACAGGCATTCATGAGCGTAAAACGTTGATGTCACCAACTGCCGTGGAAGGTTCGACAATGGAATTGGTCGCATGAGTGCAACGATTACAACAGGAACCGTTTGGGCCGGGCTTTTACTGACCCCTGTTATGCTCTCCGCTGGGCAAGTACTATTCAAAATCGCAAGCAGCAGAATTGAAGTGCGGGCTGACGTTGGGGTCACCGGGCTTGTCAGAACTGTGCTTGATCCATTTCTTTTGACGGCGCTGGCAATTTACGGCGTGGCGACAATTGTTTGGGTCTATGCCCTCAGGCATATACCGCTGTCTCAAGCCTACCCGGTTATGGCATTCAGTTTTAATCTGGTTCCTTTGGCTTCGTTCGCATTTCTGGGCGAAACGCTGGGTTTGCGATATTGGATTGGCGCAGGCATGATCGTGATGAATACGTAAAGCACACCGCTCGTCCGCCTTAAGCGCAAAGAACCGGTTGAACCTGCTGGCACCGCCTCGTATCTTGCGTCGTTGAACGTCGCAATTCAGGACACGCCAATGACTGACCAAGTGCCTCACCCGATGTCTCCGCAGGATTGCCTTGTGGCAATCATGGTTGCGATTTCGGCGTCGGATGAAACCATTCGAACCGCTGAACTGGTCAAGATCGAAGGCGCGGTGAACATGCTGCCGGTTTTTGCCAATTATGATATCGACCGCACCCGGCGCGTCACACAGATCGTGTTTGATCTTTTCGAACAAGAGGATGGTCTGGATGCGCTCTTTGGCCTGATCCGGGAAAATCTGCCGGAACGACTGAATGAAACCGCTTATGCGCTGGCCTGTGACGTTGCCGCAGCGGATGGCTCACTGGCCGAAACAGAGCTGCGACTTTTGGAAGAAATCCGGTATGAGCTGAGCATCGACAGGCTGCATGCCGCCGCGATCGAGCGGGGCGCGCGTGCGCGCCACACCACGTGATCAGCTACTGCCCAGCGTCCCCCAGCGTTTAATCAGTTCCCGCTGCAACTTTCGGGATCTGCTGCTCCAATTGCGTGCACCCGCAGGACGTTCCCGATGCGCGCGCGGAATGGTGGCGCGATGATCGACATCGGCCGAAAAAATCGCAAAAACAAGCTCCGAGCCATCCGATGCGCTAATAAAGCCGCCCAGGCCCGACACGAAATTCAATGTTCCAGTTTTGGCATCAACACTGATCGGATGATCCTTGACAAGGCGACCTTGCCCATCCGGTAAAGAGAACGGTTTCAGCAAAGGCCGCAACGCGCCGTCCCTGTTTGCCGCGACCAGAGCCTGAACCAAATCCGCAGGAGCCATGCGCGATGCATCGCCCAGCCCGGAATGATCCACCATCGAAACACCTTGAACCCCATAGGTTTCAGCGGCCCAGCGGTTCATCTCGGCGGCAGAGTCAACCAAGTTTTGCGGGTTTGCGCCACGCTTGGTCGAGGCGGCCAGCCCCACCATCTCCGCTGTGATGTTAGTCGAGTATTTGAGCATTCCGCGCAGGATGCTGTTCAAAGGATCGCTCTGGTGAACCACCAGTTTTGTGCCCAGGGGTTGCTGGCGCGTGACCTGAACACGCCCCAGGACAATTCCGTTTGACCGCGCCAGAGTTCTGAACACGTCGCCCGTATACAGCGCGGGTTTGCGCACCGGCAGCCATCGCGCACCGCCGCTGCCCAAAGCACCTTTGGCTACGGTCCAGCGATCTTGCCGCGCACTTGGCTGATACGTGTAGATCGGCAACTTTCGCGGTTCGACCCGCATCGACGCCATGTCGACCGCAGGTCTATAGCGCGCGCTGCGCGCGTCCATTGTCACTTCATACTCACCATTTTTTTGGGCCCATTCAAAGTGCACCCGATTAAAATTCAAAGAGACCCCGCTGACCGCAGGGCTGTAGCCCAGGTGATCCGGCTGCCCGGGATCAATGCTGAATACGTAGGGCAAAGCACCGTCATACACTTTGAAAGCGCCGCGAACCTCAGTGATCCCCGTTTCACGCAGGTTGGCGGCCAGATTGGCTAAAGCATCCGTATCCAGCAAAGGATCACCACCCCCAACAAGGATAATATCGCCTTTCAGAATGCCGTCTTCAATCTGTCCGTCTGCCACCAAACTGGTTTCGAAACGATGCTCCGCCCCCAATACGTCCAGCGCGTACAGCGCCGTCAGTGCCTTTGCCACGCTGGCGGGCGGAAGGCCCCTATTCGCGCCGAACGCCTCAATCTGAATTCCGGTGTTTGCGTCGGCCACTGCAAACACGACCTCGCCGGGCAATCCGGCGGCCTTGATCAATCGCTCGACCCCGGTCGGTCGCACACCGCGCGCCACAGGTCGCAAAGAAACCAAAGGGGCTTGCGCCAATGCGGCAGCGGGCATCAATGACGCCCCAAGCCCGGTCAGAAATCCGCGACGTGAAAAACGATCAACCATGCAGCAATTAAAATCCCACAGATTAATTCCAGACAACCGTTGCGTTAGAATATGCGCGCAGGGGGGCTATTCCGGCAACACTTGGTTGCTTTGAGCAGTTTGCGCACGAATGTCGGTAGAGCTGACATCAATCATCGGGACATTTGCAAAACACCAGGCCGGCGCCTGCGCCCGCCCCAGTAGGCGTCGCGCCTGCCCGTCGATCCGGTATCTGGAATAGACCCGCGCCGCATTGGACATTCTGGCTGATATTTGGTCCCCCGGACGCGCCACCACACCTACCGGTACACTGTCCATGATCAACCGCCAGTTCTTCCATTTGTGAAACTGGGCCAGATTGTCAGCTCCCATAAGCCAAACGAATTTCACCTGCGGATAAAGCCGTTGCAACGCCGCCAGCGTATCCGCGGTGGACCGCGTGCCTGTCAGCGCTTCGATATCCGTCACCACGACATCAGGGTGCTGCATCACAGCATTTGCGGCCTTCAGCCGTTTCGGCAACGGGGCTGGTCCGCGTTGTTTCAACGGATTGCCCGGCGATACCAACCACCACACGCGATCCAACCCAAACGCCTTCATCGCTTCAAGCGTGACATGCACATGACCTTGATGCGGAGGATCAAACGACCCTCCGAACAACCCGATGACCTGCCCGGGGCGCGCGTATGGAATATTGTATCGATCCATCATTTGCTGATGTTCAGAACTGCGGCGCGTTGTCAATCAACTGGTTGTACCGAGTCACCCAGCCTTATGCGACCGGGATGCACAACTTCGGCGCACCAGCCGCCATGTCCCCGCACGGCGGAATAACCGCCTTTGCCCAGCGCTTCTTCCATCCGGCTGCACGGAGCACAGATCACCGTGAAGCACAGGATGGCTTCCCCAACCTGAACTTCGCGCCCCTTGAGAGCTGCCAGATTGATGCCTGCGACAACCAGATTGCGCCGCAGGGTTTCCGGATTAACAGGCCCACGCCCGAGATAAGAGCCAATTGCAGCCAGATGTTCCTGCTGGATCAAGGTCACCGCCCGTTTGCCTGCACGCGCGCGATCTCCGCTCAAGCCGTCGAAGGACATCAGACCCTCTTTGATGGGCTGCATATCGGCCCTGCGATCCGGCCGCGATCCGATCCAGACAACACGCCCCGACTGACACGACGTCGAAATCAGTTCCGCAAGTTCAGGCATTTGTTCCATCTCTGGTATTTCGTGAAATTTTGAAAGGCGATGCAGAAAGCACCGCCTTTGCTTTTGTACAACTAGTGCGCGTGCTCATCACCGGCCTTAAGATGCAGCCCCGGCGCCGGATAATCATAGTCGTGCGGGTCTTGTCCAGCGACTGGAATCTCGACCCAGGCGTTTGTGCCGCTGGCGCATTCCTGCACGGTCGGAAAGAAAATCATGCCGTCGGGTGTCAACGTGTCGTCCAATTTGGCCCTGAAAACGAACTCGTCGTAATGATCGTCGGCCAGTTCCCCGGTCCAGACGATCTCTTTCACGCCCGAGATCAGTGTTGTTCCGTAATAGTCGTAGCTTTGTTCATAATCACCGCTGAGTGTTTCCATTGCCCAGCCCGCTTTGGGCATTGGTTTCACCGAAATGACGCCTTCAGGAATGGTGATTCGAACTTTCAAAGTTGCTTCGCCATCGCATCCGTGGCCAATCCGCATCACAGCTTTGTAAAAGCTGCCAACCTCTGCTTCCTGCGTTTCAAGCGTGGCATGCGCCAGCGCAACGGTTCCTGTTGCGGCGACAACTGCGGCCACCGATGCAATACTCATCAGTCTCATATCTCTATTCCTGATTTACGTTGTGGTTCACCAGATTGCTCTGGCAGATGGATCACACGTAAATCGGAGGAGAACGGGCCGAATACGGCGTCGGCACCAAGCTTGATCTGGGCACGTCCTCGAACCAAAGCGTAATCCGAAGGCCAGCGACCTGCAAAGCGTGGGGAAGCCTCTGCACCAGGGGCAACGCAACGGATGCAGCCAGAACGCAGTTCGGACAGTGCGTTTCCGTGTCGCCATACCCGCAGATATCATCTGCGGAGAACCCCATAAGGACAAGATCAGGTCCTGACTGAATCGGCCGCGCCAGATGCAATCCCACAAGCATGGCAAAACACGCAGCGGCAAAGAGCGCCGCAATCGCTTTGCTTTTGCTCAGTATCATTTTCACGTCCGATCGCCGTGAGTTCTCAATCGCGTTTGTAGGCGATCGCCTGACCAACGCAAACTCGATTCACGGTGACAATTGTCGCAGTGTGTAATCCCATTGCCCACGCCCGGGCCATCCGCTATCACACCGCCCAACTCATTTTCCCCGACCCAGAGGACGCGACATGGCCGCCTATCAATATGTCTACCACATGCAGGGTGTCTCCAAGACCTATCCCGGTGGCAAGAAGTGCTTTGAAAACATCCACCTGAGCTTTCTGCCCGGCGTGAAAATCGGCGTTGTCGGTGTCAACGGTGCCGGTAAATCGACCCTGATGAAGATCATGGCGGGTCTCGACACCGACTTCACCGGTGAAGCGTGGGCCGCCGAAGGCGCCAAGGTCGGCTATCTGCCGCAGGAACCGCAGTTGGATGACAAGCTGTCGGTCCGCGAAAATGTCATGCTGGGCGTGGCTGCGAAAAAGGCCAAGGTCGACCGGTTCAACGAAATCGCCATGGAGATTGCCGAGAACTACTCGGACGAGTTGATGGAGGAAATGACCACCCTTCAAGACGCGATTGATGCCGAGAACCTCTGGGACCTCGACAGCCAGATCGACGTTTCGATGGAGGCGCTGCGCTGCCCGGCGGACGACGCCAATATCGCCACCCTCTCGGGGGGTGAGAAACGCCGTGTGGCGCTCTGCAAATTGCTGCTCGAAGCGCCCGACATGCTGCTCTTGGACGAACCGACCAACCACCTGGACGCCGAGACCATCGCGTGGCTGCAACAGCACCTGATCGACTACAAGGGCACCATCCTGATCGTCACCCACGACCGCTATTTCCTGGATGACATCACCGGCTGGATTCTGGAACTCGACCGCGGCCGTGGCATTCCGTACGAGGGCAACTATTCCGCATGGCTGGAACAAAAAGCCAAACGGCTGGAACAGGAAGCCCGCGAGGACAAGTCCAAGCAGAAGACCCTGCAACGCGAACTGGAATGGATGCGTCAGGGCCAGAAGGCCCGTCAGGCCAAATCCAAGGCCCGGATCAACGCCTATAACGAGCTGGCCGAACAGTCCGAGCGCGAAAAGCTGACCCGCGCCCAGATCGTCATCCCCAATGGCCAGCGCCTTGGCGGTAAGGTGATCGAGGTTGAGGGCCTGTCCAAACACATGGGCGACAAGCAACTGATCGAAGGGCTGGACTTTGCCCTGCCGCCCGGCGGGATTGTCGGTGTCATCGGCCCCAACGGCGCCGGTAAATCAACCCTGTTCAAAATGCTCACCGGCCAGGAACAGCCGGACAGCGGAACCATATCGTTGGGCGACACGGTCGAGCTGTCTTATGTGGACCAGTCCCGTGACGACCTGAAAGACAACGACACGGTGTGGGAGGCGATCACCGGCGGCGCCGAGATCATCCAACTGGGCGACGCGCAGGTCAATTCCCGCGCTTATTGCTCGTCCTTCAACTTCAAGGGCGGCGACCAGCAGAAAAAGGTCTCGCTGCTATCCGGCGGTGAGCGCAACCGCGTCCACATGGCGCGCCTGCTGAGAGAGGGCGGCAACGTGCTGCTGCTGGATGAGCCGACCAACGATCTAGACGTCGAAACCCTGCGCGCACTGGAAGACGCGCTGGTCGATTTCGCCGGCTGCGCTGTCGTCATCTCACACGACCGCTTCTTCCTCGACCGGATTTGTACGCATATTCTGGCGTTTGAGGGTGACGCCCATGTGGAATGGTTCGAGGGCAACTTTGAGGATTACGAAGAGGATAAGAAACGCCGTCTGGGACCGGACGCGCTGGAGCCCAAGCGGTTGAAGCATAAGAAGTTTGCGCGGTGAGCAACTGAGCGCGCTCTTCTTGCTTGCAATATGTTCATCAATTGCTACCTAATAGAGAAGAGCGCCATTCAATCGGAGGCTCAGATATGAGATATTATAGAACAAATAAGTCAAGTGGTGAGTATAGGTTACTCCGAGCGGCCCGGTCTGGGTTGGGTTCTATGCTTGTGGTGGGCCCCAGCTTCAAAAAACCTGAAAAAGCTAGTGCGGAGCAAAACCTCCGGGACGATATAGTGTCAGTTGGCCGGGATATGAAGATCGCCATAAAAAAGCAAAAGCAAAAGCAAAGACTTAACCTGAGAAGCGCCGGTTGACTAACACTACACGTCCTGAAAAATCAGTAGACAACATTGAACCAGTTTCGGACGACAGCGGAAACCACGTTCAAGTAACCCAACAGGCAGCTTGGTCCGGCCCCTTCCCACCACCTGCGATTCTAGAACAATTTAATGGTGTCGTGGAAAATGGCGCTGAACGAATTTTTCGAGCTTGGGAAAGCGAGACCAACCATCGGCAGAAAGAAGAACGACGGGAACTGACGTTATTTGCGTTGGACAACTATTTAGGTAAAATATTTGCCTTCATTTTTGTCATCGTAGCTTTAGGCATATCTGCATATGCGGCAACCCATGGGGCCGAGTGGTTCGCGACTATCTTGGGAGGCGGCACAATTGCTTCAGTCGTTTGGGCATTTGTTAAATCCAGTTCTCCTTCCAAAAACAACGGCGAGTAACACAAAAGTTTTGATTGCAGTTGGGACAAAATTTACCGCAGACACTTAAGGAGTCCGATGCAGCAAGCGTAGGATGGGGTTTTACCCCATCGGTCACGCGGCACTGCCGCCCAATCTGTCGCTGTGCGTCAAAAACATAACAATGCAACGTGTGAAATGATGGGGTGAAACCCCATCCTATGGCTCTCCGAACGTGCCTTCGGTTACTTGTGAATTCCACTCCGGATCAACCCGGCCCGCACGAATGTCACGGTGTATCGACGAATACGGCCAATCGGTTGGATGCGCGACCAACCCATGTTTAACGGGATTGCCCCAGCAATATTCCAAATGATTGCGGTAGTCCCGTTCGTCCCGAATGGTGTGTTCCCAGAACCGGCGTTGCCAAATCCCTGCATCTCCCTTCGCAATCTTCGAGCTCGTTCGTAGGATGGGGTTACACCCCATCGCTCCTCCAGCTTTAACCCCACGCGTAAACCGCGCTTTGATTGCGCCCCAACGCGTTGAATAATCCGCATCCCCCGGCGGCAAAGTCCAAACTGCATGCAAATGATCCGGCAACACCACAAACGCATCACACCAGAACGGCCTTTCTTTCTGTGTCACGGCAAACGCCGTACGTAAACGCGCCACCTCTCGCACCAACAAATCGGACGATCTGTCTGCAAGAGAGATGGTGAAGAAATATTTCGCTCCTGGAATTCGGACACGGCGATAATTGCTCATATCCGCACCCTGTCTCACGCATGGCTACCAAATCGTTAAGCAATTCCACCCTTGCCACGCCCCTACCCCAATGCCATATCCAAAGAGCTAACGTTTTTCTATTTCGACCTACTGTCTCCTTCTACGGCGCTCAGTCTATCGATCCAGACAACGACGCCAGGCTGCCGCATCCCCGTGGGCAGCATCAAACAGGAGACAACGGATATGCCCGCAGGCACCGTTAAATGGTTCAATACCACCAAAGGCTACGGCTTTATCGCACCTGAAGAAGGCGGCAAGGATGTGTTCGTGCACATCTCGGCCGTGGAACGTTCGGGTCTGACCGGTCTGGCCGACAACCAAAAAGTCACGTACGAGCTGCGCTCGGGTCGGGATGGTCGCGACAGCGCCGACAATATCGAACTGGCCTAACTTATTGAAAGGGTGGGCATTCTCCACCCTTTCACACACCTGCACACGAACTGTGACTGACAGGCCGCGCATCACATTTCGGTTATCCCTGCCCTAGAATTGACCAATTCAGCTATCATCTTGAGTGTAGCAAGTCGATTTAATTGGTCATTTTAAGGGATGTGTCATGTTTACGCGCCGCGCGTTTATGGCTGGAACGGCCGTCTGTTTTTACCCGGGGCTCGCCTTTGCCAAAAAGGCGGTCGAATACGACCCCACACCGCAGTTTGTGCGGATCAAGAAGCAGTTCTTGCCGGGTCAGTTGTTGGTCGTCCCCAGATCTTTCTACCTGTACTATGTCACCGAACCCCGCAAAGCGGTCCGTTACGGCTGTGGTGTCGGCAAGGCCGGGTTGGAATTCACCGGCAAAGCCACAATCGATGTAAAAAAAGAATGGCCCACCTGGCGCCCGACAAACGAGATGATCGAGCGTGATCCAGTGGCCTATTCCCGGTTCAAGGACAATGACTATGTGCAACCGGGCGGAGGCGACAATCCGCTCGGCGCGCGGGCGCTGTATCTGTTCCAGAACGGGATCGATACCTACTTCCGTATTCATGGGACCACACAGCCTCAGACCATTGGGCGCGCAGCCTCAAATGGCTGCATCAGAATGCTGAATACCCATGTGATCGATCTATATAATCGGGTACCCATCGGCACGGTTGTTACTGTGGTCTGAGGCCGCGATCAGGGCGCCATCCAATCAACATCATCGGCAGTTTCGATCCGCAGCATACCGTCCGGCCAAGGATGGGCCAGCGCCTTTGCCTGTTCTTCGGACCCGTCAAGCCAAATGGGGATGTCTTCCAGCCGCAGCAGAACTCCCATCCGGTGATGGATGGGTTGAATATCCGCATTGGGCGGGCATGTTACGGCGGCAAACTGATCGACCGTCACGCCACCGGGTGCCTGCCATTTGTCCTTAATTGCGGCAAAGTACAAAAAGGCATCATCACGCGCACAAATGCGCCAAGCGGTTTTGCGGCGTTTTTCTCCGGTCCACTCATACCACCCGTCTACCGGAACCACCGCGCGTCCGACACCGGCAAAGGCGGTTTTGTCGAAAACGGTTTCTGATCTCGCATTGATTATGGTCTCCATCACCGGACGTCCGCGGGCATTCACCCGGCCAACCGGAATCATCCCCCAACGCATCGGGCGCAACCCGTCTTTTGTCAGAACAATGACCTCTTGCCTGGGTTGAATGTTCCGCCGCTGAGGCTGCGACGCCGGATCATCCGCAACACCCAATACCTTGGCGACTTGAGCTATCGGTCGCGTCAGAAACAGCCGACCCGGCATCGATTAATCCCCCCCGGTCGACAGTGTCGCCAGTTCCTGCACCAAGGGGCCCAGCGCGTCGACGATCTTTGAAACCCCTTTCGCATTAGGATGAATACCATCGGCCTGCATGAATTGACCCACCGTGTTTGGATCGCCATCTGCCCGCAAACCGGCAAAGAAACTATCAGCAAGCAAAGCCTGATGCTTTTGAGCCAGCTCAGGGTAAATCGCATCAAACGCCTGTTTGTAATCCGGCCCGTAATTACCCGGAGCCTGCATTCCGATCAGCAACACATCGACGCCATTCGCCTTGGCGGTGACCAGTATCTTTTCAATATTCTCACGTGATACCGCAGGGTCGATTCCGCGCAGCAGGTCGTTACCGCCCAGCGCCACAATCAATCCGTCGACCTCTGGCGTCAGGGTCCACGCGACCCGTGCGGCGCCCCCCGCTGTCGTATCGCCCGAAACCCCGGCATTGATCAAGGTGACGTCCAACCCCTGATCTTGCAGCCAGCGATCCAGTTGCGGCACGAACCCGTCTTCTTCGACAAGCCCGTAGCCTTGCGTCAGCGAATCCCCCAATGCGGCAATCACAACCGGTTCGGCCGTGGCGACAAAACCGCAACATGTAAACACGATCGGCATCACAGCCTTGCGCAACTTTACAACTGCTCCATATCCCAAGTGATCGGCCTCCTTTGGAAACACACATGACAGAACCCGTATTTATCCTACAAAATGCCGCTTTGTCGTTGGATGGCAATGCCGGGCGGGTCGATATCCTGCATGACATAACCTTGTCGGTTAACGCAGGAGAGACCTTGGGCCTGATAGGGCCATCCGGGTCCGGCAAATCATCGTTGCTGATGCTGATGGGCGGGTTGGAAAGGGCCACAGGCGGACAGGTGGCCGCGCTGGGACAGGACCTGTCCGCGATGGACGAGGACTCACTGGCCCGGTTTCGCAGGGATGCGATGGGAATTGTCTTTCAGAATTTCCATTTGATCCCAACGATGACCGCGCTGGAAAATGTCGCCACACCGTTAGAGCTTGCCGGTCAGTCAGACGCATTTGACCGGGCCGAGGCCGAACTTGACGCGGTTGGTCTATCGCACCGGCGCGATCATTATCCTGCACAGCTTTCAGGAGGTGAACAACAAAGGGTTGCGCTGGCCCGCGCCTCAGCCCCACGCCCGAAAATACTGCTGGCAGATGAGCCGACCGGCAACCTGGACGAAGCCAACGGGTCGGCGATTGTCGATCTGCTGTTCAGCCTGCGCGATAAACATGGCGCAACCTTGGTTCTTGTTACGCACAGCCACGCGCTGGCTGCACTGTGCGATCGGGTCGTGCGTCTGAGAGATGGCCGCATTGCGGAGGATGCCAGACAAGAGGCCGCCGAATGAGCCTGCGCCTGGCCGCCCGACTGGCACGGCGCGAACTGCGCGGTGGTCTACGCGGGTTTCGGGTATTTCTTGCATGCCTCGCCCTGGGTGTTGCGGCCATCGCGGCCGTTGGGTCGGTGCGCTACGCCATCCAATCCGGGCTGACGCAAGAAGGCGCGGCCTTGCTGGGCGGCGATGCGCAGCTTGAATTCACATATCGGTTCGCCACTGATCCCGAACGCGCCTGGATGGACGTTACAGCCAAAGCTGTATCCGAGGTCGTCGACTTCCGCTCAATGGCGGTTGCGCCCGGAACCGATGGCCCGGTTCGGGCGTTGACACAGGTAAAGGCCGTGGATGATGCCTATCCGCTGGTGGGCGTCATTGCCCTTGAACCGGATGTGGCTTTGGCCGAGGCGCTTGGTGGCAACGGAGCCGAACCCGGCGCGGTCATGGATCCCGAGCTGATCGACCGGATGGGGTTGTCCTTGGGCGATCTTTTCACGTTGGGCACGCAGGAGTTTGTGCTAACGGCCATTTTGGTCGCCGAACCGGACGGCGCTGCGGACGGGTTCGGCCTTGGTCCGCGTACATTGGTACGCACCGCTGATCTTGACGCTTCGGGCCTGCTTGAACCCGGAACGCTTTTTTCCACAAAATACCGACTGGATCTGCCCGACGGCACCGATCTGCCAGATGTTTCCAAACAGGCACGCAACACGTTTGAAGGTGCCGGCATGCGCTGGACCGACGCGCGCAACGGCGCTCCGGGAATTTCCGAGTTCGTTGCCCGCCTCAGCGCATTTCTGGTCCTTGTTGGCCTGTCCGGTCTGGCTGTTGGCGGCATAGGCGTGTCATCGGCAGTACGTGCCTATTTGTCCCAGAAAACCGAGACCATCGCCACGCTGCGAACACTGGGGGCAGATCGGGCGACAATTTTTCAGACGTATATGATCCAGATCGGTCTTCTGTCTGCGGCCGGGATTCTCATAGGTCTGGTTCTGGGCGGCGTGGCGCCAGTGCTTCTGGCGCCGCTGATTGAAACCCGCTTGCCGGTACCAGCAGTGTTTTCAGTCTATGTGAAACCACTGGCCGAGGCCGCGCTGTACGGCTTGCTGACCGCGTTTCTGTTCACGCTGTGGCCTCTGGCCAGAACCGAAGATGTACGGGCCGCAACACTGTTTCGCGACGCGCTGAGCACGGCCCGAAGTGTCCCCCGATTCATATATGTAAGCGCAACAGGCATCGGTTTGGCCTGTCTGATAGCGACGGCGGCATGGTTCAGCGGTTCGGCGATGCTGACACTGTGGACCAGCGGTGGTCTGGTCGGCGCGCTTGCCCTTTTGTCGATTGCCGCATTTGCAATCCGCCGGATCGCCCGCGCGGGGGCCCCAAGGGCACGCGGACGCCCGGCGATGCGCTGGGCCTTGTCGGCAATATCGGACGCCCGCGAAGGGGCAGGGTCGGTTGTCCTGTCTTTGGGGCTTGGATTATCAGTTCTCGCCGCCGTTGGACAGATCGACGGCACTTTGCGCAACGCCATATCGGGCAATCTGCCCGACGTCGCGCCATCGTATTTCTTTGTCGATATTCAGAAGGATCAGATGCCCGGCTTCACAGAACGTCTGGTGTCTGATCCCGCGGTCAGCCGCATCGAAAGCGCGCCCATGTTGCGCGGCATCATCACTCGGATCAACGGACAACCCGCGCGCGATGTGGCCGGGGATCATTGGGTCCTGGAAGGTGATCGGGGCGTCACCTATTCGGTCCATCCGCCCGAAAATGCTCGCATTACGGCGGGCAAATGGTGGTCGGACAACGACGTCGGATCGCCGCAGGTCAGCTTCGCTGCGGAAGAAGCTCAGGAAATGGGCCTGAAACTGGGCGACGAGCTGACCGTCAACATCCTTGGGCGCGACATCACGGCCCGCCTGACGTCGCTGCGCGAAGTGGATTTTTCTACAGCCGGTATGGGTTTTATCATGTCGATGAACCCATCCGCGCTGGCCGGTGCACCACACAGCTTCATCGCGACGGTCTATGCCGAAGAACAGGCAGAAACCGCGATTTTGCGCGATATTGCCGGTCTTTATCCCAATATCACGGCAATCCGGGTACGCGATGCAATCGACCGGGCATCCGGTGTATTGGCCGGGCTTGCCGCAGCAACATCATACGGCGCCGGCGTATCCTTGCTGACCGGGTTTCTGGTGCTGATCGGTGCCGCCGCCGCTGGCGAACCGGCACGCAGATACGAGGCAGCGATACTCAAGACCCTGGGGGCCGACCGCCGCCGGATCCTGATCAGTTTCGCCTTACGCGCCATTCTGCTTGGCGCGGCTGCGGGCTTCGTGGCTTTGCTGGTTGGTATTGTCGGTGGCTGGGCCGTTGCAACCTATATCTTTGACACCCGCTTTGCGATTATCTGGCCGTCCGCCCTAGGTATTGTTTTGGCCGGAGTTGGGGTCACATTGGGCGCCGGTTTGCTGTTTGCCCTGCGCCCGTTGTCAGTACGTCCGGCCCGTATCTTGCGGGCCAGCGACTAGGCTGCACGCACAGGTTACCGGACAAAGAACTTGTAGCATACGCAAATCACTCTGCCATCGGCGTCGAACTTTCCCAGGCGTCGTTGCGCCCTCTGTGAAGGCTCAAACGTTTCACATGCGCCAATTGATGAAGGATCTGTTGCCGATAACAGCCTGAAGTATCACCCTACCCCGTCCATTTCGGGTATCGTGACCCGCCGATCCTGATTTGCTGCGCAATAAATCAACAGGCGCGTCGCAATCTTCATCCGCCTGGTCCCCCGCAAACGCCGCCTTTGAGTTCATCATGCGATCCTGTTGCATCTCCGCCAAAAGCGCGATTTGACAGACACCAATCCACAAAAAGGACATCTTGCACGATGCCTGACCCCTATTTCTTCGGCTATGGCAGCCTGGTGAACCTCGCCACGCATGACTTTCCCGATCCGCGCCCCGCGCACCTGACAGGATGGCGGCGGACGTGGCGGCACACCGATCTGCGTCCGGTTGCATTTTTAACAGCGGTTCCGGATGCAGGATCCCAAATCGAAGGCATGATCGCTCATGTGCCAGGCAATGACTGGGCGGCGTTGGATCAGCGGGAATGGGCCTATGATCGCATTGCCGCAACGGACGCGGTCACACATTCATCAACCAAAGGGATCGAGGTCGCCGTGTATGCGGTCCCGCACGGCCGCCACGCCGAACCAACACACAAGCACCCGCTGCTGCTCAGCTACATTGACGTCGTCGTCCAAGGATATCTGCGCGCTTTTGGCGAAGACGGCGCCGACCGGTTCTTTGCAACAACCGATGGCTGGGATGCGCCTGTCCTGAACGACCGTGGCGAACCCCGCTACGCCCGCCACCAACAACTGTCACCGACCGAGACTGATTTTGTCGACAGCCGGCTACGAAGTTTTGGCGCCAGAATTATCCATCCTGAATAACATCGGATCGGCGTCCAGACCTGCCGCTTCTTCTCGTCACAAATACGGTCGCCGAAGGCGTCCTGTCCGGCGTCGATCTAGCCGCGCGCGCGGATCACCTGCAACAACGGCAACAGTGTCGCCATCTCCGGGCCGCGTTCCATTCCCGTCAGCGCCTTGCGCAAAGGCATGAACAGCGCTTTGCCCTTACGGCCGGTTGCCTCTTTGACGGCCTTGGTCCAATGGCCCCAGGTTTCACCATCAAACGGGCCATCCGGCAGTAACGCCATGGCCTCGGCGACAAAGGTGCGATCCTCATCGTCGATCAATGGTTCTGCCCCGTCTCTGCACAACTCCCACCACGTCTTCAAGTCTGACACCGTGGTAATGTTCTCGCGCGCCATGGCCCAGAACGACCCGGCCAGATCTGCGGGAACACCAACCTCTGCAACCGCGTCCGCAACCTCTTCCAGGGGCAGCGCCTGTAGGTGTCTTGCGGTCAGCGGAAACAGGTCCTGAACGTCGAATTTGGTTGGCGCAGATCCAAAGCGATTCACATCGAACCCGTCGATCAGCCCGGCCATATCGGACCGCAGTTCGACCGGATCGGACGACCCCAGACGCGCCATCAGGCTCAGCAACGCCATCGGCTGCACCCCCTGTTCGCGCAGATCGCGCAGGGCCAGCGTGCCCAGACGTTTCGACAGCGCCTCACCCTGCGGTCCGGTCAGCAACGAGTGATGTGCAAACCGCGGGCAGCGGCCGCCCAATGCCTCGATAATCTGAATCTGCGTCGCAGTATTGGTCACGTGATCCGAACCGCGAACAACGTCAGTCACACCCATTTCGGTATCATCCACCACCGAGGCGATTGTATACAGAACCTGACCGTCCCCCCGGATCAGTACCGGATCGGAAACGGATGCAGCGTCAATCGAGATATCACCCAGAATACCGTCATTCCATTCGATCCGCTCATGATCCAGCTTGAAACGCCAGACGCCATTGCCACGTTCAGCACGCAGCGCCTCTTTCTCGGCATCAGTCAGGCTCAGCGCGGCACGATCATAGACCGGTGGCTTGCCCATGTTCAGCTGTTTCTTGCGCTTCAGGTCCAGCTCGACCGGTGTTTCAAACGCTTCATAAAACCGCCCTAGTGCGCGCAGCTTGTCAGCAGCCTCGGCATAACGGTCCAGCCGATCCGATTGCCGTTCAACCCGATCCCAGTGCAAGCCCAGCCAGTCCAGATCCTGCTTGATTGCGTCGACATAGGCTTCTTTCGACCGTTCGGGATCAGTGTCGTCGATCCGCAGAATAAACGTACCGCCAGCCTTGCGGGCAATCAGATAATTCATCAGCGCGGTGCGCAGATTGCCTACGTGGATGTAACCAGTGGGCGACGGGGCAAAGCGGGTGGTGGTCATAGCAGTCTCCTGTTGGCGCGGCTCATGTCACACGAGCACGTTTTTGTCCAGCAGATGCGAAGTAACGGCCAAATTTCAGGTCGCCTCGACCGGCCATTGTCGTTCAAGGTCTTCCAGCCCGGCGCGGATCAGGTCGGACAGGACATCCAAATCGATATCCGCCAGTTTGTTCACATACAGGCAGGACTTGCCCAGTTTGTGTTTTCCCAATCCGGAGAGGATACCACCAAAATCCGCGTAACCCGGCATTATGTAAATCGACAAGGCCGATTTTCGGGGCGAAAACCCGGTTGCAAGAAAAATGCCTTTGCGCCCGGATGCATAGCGATACCGGTACTGGCCGTATCCCAGAATTGACGCCCCCCACACCACGGGGGCAAACCCTGTTGTCCATCTGAAAACCGCGTCCAGGATGCGCGCATCTTCGGCCTTTTTCGGCGGTTGTACGCCCGACAAAAAGCTTTCGACATTTGCATTTGTGGGCATGGTTTTATTGTCCGATGTCGACATGAACAAAAATTAACACGTAATGTTCATCCACGCAGCCCATGTGATGTGTGTATTGACTGGCAAGAGATTCACGACGACCTATCTCATCCACGGGTGTTCTGACAGGGAGAACCACAATGACCACTAAACTGACACGCCGCGCCGCTCTTGGGTCTGCGGCAGCTTTGCCATTCGCCGCCGCAGCAGCGCCGGTTCTGGCGGCTGCACCGGACACCAAGGCTAATTCGACAATCGCCAAATCCTTCACATTGGGCGATTTCACGGTGACGACGTTGCTGGACGGCAGCCTGCCTCGCGACGGCGCACAGGAGATTTTTGGCGGCGGTGCCTCGGACGAGGATTTCGCCAAAGTCTCGGCGGAAAATTTCATTTCGCCGGATGTCGCGCAGTTCTTCTTTACCCCCACTTTGGTCAATACCGGATCCGAACTGGTGCTGTTTGACACCGGGCTTGGACAGGGCGGAATTCAGGCCGCACTTGCGGATGCGGGCGTCACGCCCGATCAGGTCGACGTCGTTGTGCTGACACATATGCACCCTGACCACATTGGCGGCATGACCACTGACGATGCACCGACTTTTGCAAATGCGCGCTATGTCACTGCTGCGCCAGAATATGATTTCTGGTCCGCGCAGGAGGCCGGCAATCGCGTGGGTGACCTGGTCGCCGCCAAAGTCACCCCGTTGGCCGAAAAGATGAGCTTTCTGGACGATGGCGGTGAGGTGGCGTCAGGCATTACCGCCGTTGCGGCCTATGGGCATACACCGGGTCACACTGTCTATCATCTGGAAAGCAACGGGCAGCGCCTTGTGCTAACCGCCGATCTGGCCAACCACTATGTATGGTCCTTTGCGCATCCGGAATGGGAAGTGCGTTTTGATCTGGACAAACCCGCCGCAACCGAGTCGCGCCGCAATGTGCTGGGTATGCTGGCAGCGGACAAAGTGCCAATGATCGGCTATCACATGCCGTTCCCCGCTGCTGGTTATGTCGAAACCCGCGCAGATGGGTTCCGTTTTGTGCCGGTCAGCTATCAGATGATGGGATGACAGATCAGTAACCCGGGTCCGGCCGCACTTTTGAGCCATCGCTAAATCGCGACAGGCGAAAAGCGGCCGGATCCACGCACGGCGTTGCGCCCAGGACAAGATCCGCGACCAACTGCCCTGCTCCGGGCCCGATGCCAAAGCCGTGGCCGGAAAATCCTGTCGCGATGTACATTCCGGGAACCGTATCAACGCCCGAAATGACCGGAATGGCATCCGGCGTCACGTCGATCATTCCAGCCCAGCTCTGAACAAGCTCTGCGTTTTGTAATGCCGGAAAACCCTTGGCCGCACTGGCCCATGACGCACGCAACACTTTGCGGGACGGCTCCGGGTCCAGAATCCGGCAGTGTTCGAACGGGGTGACGTCGGTCGGCAGCCAGGAGCGATCCTGACGGGCCTCCGTCATCCACCGTTTGGACAAGCGGAATCGGATAGATTTCCACTCTTGCAAAAAAGCAGGCAGAAATGTCCGGGCCAGCCGAAAACTATCAGGCACAATCTCGTATGTGTTCTGGTTTCCGGACGCGATGGAATGTCCACCATCTGCTCGCTTGCGAATGGCAAAATCATCGGACCACAGCGCCACCTCCGGTCCCTGCGCGACCGGCGACGTACGCATTACAGTGTTCAGTACTTTAAGCTGCGGCAGTTCGACGCCCGCATTGCCCGCAAACAGACGCGACCAGACACCACCGGCCAGAACAACCCGGCCGCAGGCAACCCGACCGCGTTCTGTAAAAACGCCAACAACGCGTCCTGCCTGAATATCGACGCTGCGAACCGCGCAGTTGGTCAGGATGGCAGCGCCGTGGCCGCGTGCAGCCTCGGCAATTGCCGGTGCCGCCAGTTGTGGTTCCGCGCGACCGTCCTGCGGCATGTAAAGCGCACAGTTCAACCCGGTCTGATGACCCGGGATCAAATCCGACAATTCTGTACCGTGAACCATGCGGGCGCCAGTTTGCAGACCCTCGACATGGCGCAACCAACGCTCCAGATTGTCCGCATCCCTGACGCCAGACGCCCCGAACAGAATGCCTGATTGTGTGTAACCGGTCTTACGGCCAACCCGCGCGTCCAGATCACGCCATAGCCGCAAGGATTCCTGCATAAGCGGGATTTCACGGGGATCGCGCATGCCCAGACGAACCCAGCCCCAATTGCGCGAGCTTTGCTCACCTGCAATTTGGCCCTTTTCGCACAACAGCACGGACGCACCTCGTTCGGCCAGTTCCAAAGCTGTGGAAGTACCGATGATGCCACCGCCAATAACCACGACATCCACGGTTTTTGGCAGTGCAAGGTCAGAGTCAAATGGTGTTGGTTTTGGGGCGGGCATCAGCGCCTCATGGACAATCGCTAGGACCGCCATGGAGACGCATTTGATTCCGGCTGACAACCCGTAATCGGACTACAGATGCAGATTATGACCACCTGTGATGAAGACGGCAAAACGAACCGCAACCAAGGCGACGAAAGTCACCAGTGAATGCGTGGCTTCAGGCGGCGCCCGACAACTCGGCCCATTTCTGGCGCAGAACCGCCGACAAACCCGCGCTTTCCTGCTCGCCCTGCGGCACAACCTGATCTTGCGGTTTCAGGTCCGGAAATTCCGGTCGCCGGATCTTTTCTACCTTGGCTTGAGCTTGCGGATCGTCGTTCAGGATATCCGCAATGGTCACAGCCAGCTTTTCCTCATCCAACTCCTGAGGAGCGGATTCCATTTCTTTCAGTCTCCACGGTGCGTGCAGAGATTTATCGTATTCCTCATGCATATTTCCACCCAACCATTCACTCAGATACAACCCCGGATGCTACATTCTTCGGTTTCGACCGATGTAACACCAGCCTCAGCGCCGTTCTGTGATGCGTCACACACATGCCACAAAAAAGGCGCTTTAGCTGTCTAAATGTGGCAGAAAAATGTCATAAAAACAAGCTGGAAGCCGTGTGTTACACTGACTCTGCGCCGTCATTGATCACGTAACGGAAACAATCACCGAAATTGAACCGGTATCGTTCGAATTGTCGCGTTTTATACGACGGGCTCAACCTTGGTCACGCCATCGATTCACAATGGGATAACGCCTGTCCAGCCAGAAGGCCCGACTGGTCAGGCGCGTACCGGGCGCTGACTGGAATCTTTTATATTCGCTGATATAGATTAGATGTTCGACGCGGCGTGCATCGGTTTCGTCAAATCCCGCGGTGACACAATCTGCAATTGAGCCGTCCTGGTCGATCAGGATATCCAGAATTCCGTCCAGAATTGGGTAATCCGGCAAGCTGTCACTGTCTTTCTGATCTGCGCGCAACTCTGCACTGGGGGGTTTGTCGATAACGGCGGGGCGAATGACCTCACCCGCGGGGCCCATCATCCAGTCGCGATGATTGACGTTTCGCCACCGACATGTTTCGAACACCCTGGTTTTGTACAAATCCTTGATCGGGTTATAGCCGCCGTTCATATCGCCGTAGATGGTCGAATATCCAACGGCCACCTCAGACTTGTTTCCCGTGGTCAGCAGCATCTCACCGAACTTGTTCGAAATAGCCATCAGAAGCAAACCGCGCAGCCGGGACTGAATGTTCTCTTCGGTCAAATCCTCTGCACTTCCGGCAAACAGATCTGCCAACGTGTCCGTGACCGCAGCACGACTGTTGGAAATCGGCACAAAATCATAGTGAACACCCAGCGCCTTTGCGACCGCCTCGGCATCGTCCAGCGACGCCTGACTGGTGTATTCCGACGGCAACATGACACAGCGGACATTTTCCGCCCCCAGGGCGTCAACCGCGATTGCGGCGACCAACGCTGAATCCACACCACCAGACAGACCCAACAGCGCC
Organism: Pseudomonadota bacterium; assembly: GCA_039028255.1. GTDB lineage: Bacteria > Pseudomonadota > Alphaproteobacteria > Rhodobacterales > Rhodobacteraceae > Ruegeria. The sequence continues at coordinate 45,053 of JBCCIK010000009.1, forward strand.
TTCCTGAACCCGGTCTTTCCCATGTAGTCGCGCAGGGATTGGACCATGGCGCGGTAATCCTGTTCCCAGACATCCGGCTGGGGTACGATCTCTGCCGGTACGATACGCCAGCCTGCCTCTGTCCGTTCCAGATCGATATGGGACAGTGCTTCATCAAAAACTGGCATTCGGAATGCAAGTTCTCCACCGGGGTTCAGACCAAAAGTTGCACCATCAAAAACCTGATCATCCTGAGCACCTGCCATATTCAGGTAAATCAGCGGCAATCCGGTTTCCACCACGCGCGCCACCATGTGATTCAGCCGAACATCATACTTGTTGCGAAAATAGGGGGAGCCATTGGGAACCAGCAGAAACTCGGCTCCCGTCTCTTCCAGGGTTTCGGCCACATCCGGATGCCAGCTGTCTTCACAAATAGGGCTGCCGATTCGCGAGTTTCCGACTGAATACGGACCACCCAAAGGCCCCGCATCGTACAACCGGACCTCGTCAAACACCGTCTCATTCGGCAAATGGTGTTTCAGCACAGTGCTGGCGATTTGACCGTTTTTCAGAATCAGATACGCGTTGTACAGGCTGTCCCCATCGGCCCAGGGTCCGCCAATCGCCAGCGCCGGTCCGTCAGCGCAGCGGCGGGCAAGCTCGTTGACCGCATCCATCGCAGCGTTGTGAAACACCGGTTTCATAACAAGGTCCTGCGTGTTGTACCCGGTTATGAACATTTCGGGGAAAGCCACCAGATCAGCCCCTGCCGCCTGTCCTTTTTGCCAAACCTGGTACGCTGTGTCCGCATTACCTTTTATATCCCCGACAATCGGGTTCAGCTGTGCCAGCGTAATACGGAAACGGTCGGCCATGATGCCCTCTTGCCTTCGTCAGTCCTTCTGCATTTAGCAGATAGGACAACAAGTGAAAGGCCAATGCGGCAAAAGCCGTTGCTCTGCCTTTTCCGGTGCCCTAGTTTTGCGCCAAAGCGTACCGCAAACACCAAACAGGCAATCTGGAGCAGCAATGAGTGTGATCCGCAATGTCATGGGCGCCGGGGCAATGATCCTGACCTCCGTTTCCGCCCAAGCGCAGGACGGAACTGTCGTTGTTAAAGATGATGAGGTTGGCGGTGTCTACGAAGGCACATTTGAAAACGGCCTGCGTCACGGCACCGGAACCTACCGGCTGCCCAATGGTTTTGAATATACCGGGCAGTGGGTCGAAGGTGAAATTCAGGGTCAGGGCGTAACCCGATATCCCGACGGTTCGGTGTATGAAGGTCGGTTTGAAAAGGGCCAGCCCGAAGGGCAGGGCAAAATCACTTTTGCTGACGGCGGCACCTATGAAGGTGACTGGGCGGACGGCGCAATCAATGGCACCGGTGTTGCGCAATACGCCAACGGCATGCGCTATGCAGGTGAATTCAAGGATGCGCGCCATCATGGCAAGGGTGTGCTCACCGGGCCGGACGGATACATCTACGATGGCGACTGGGCTGATGGAACCAAGCAAGGCATGGCCAAGATTACCTATGCGCAAGGTGGGGTGTACGAAGGTCAGGTCGAGGTCGGGCAACGCGTTGGACAGGGCACGCTGACCATGCCCGACGGCATGGTTTACGCCGGCGATTGGACCGAGGATCGCATTACAGGCAAAGGGCGTCTGTCTCAGGCCAATGGCGACAGCTACGAAGGCGACCTGATCGAAGGCCGCCGTCAAGGCAAGGGCAAAGCAACCTACGCCAACGGCGACAGCTATGAAGGCGACTATCTGGATGATCGTCGCCACGGCCAGGGCACGTTTTCCGGCACTGACGGATATAAATACACCGGAGAATGGTCGAACGGTCAGATCGAAGGATTGGGAGAGCTGATTTATCCCGACGGGTCCATCTATATTGGTGATTTCAAATCTGATCTGGCGGATGGCAAAGGTCTGATTACGTATCCGGACGGCTCGACCTATGACGGCGACTGGATCGCAGGGGTGATCGAGGGTCAGGGTACCGCAACATACACCAATGGCGTCATTTACAAAGGTCAGTTCAGAAATGCCCTGAGCCACGGCACTGGTATTCTGACCCGCGCGGATGGCTCGTCTTATGAAGGCGACTGGATTGACGGGACGCGGCACGGAACCGGAAAAGCGATCTATTCCGATGGCACGATCTACACGGGCGAGTTTGTAGACGGCCAACGCCACGGGACAGGCCAAATTGTCGCGCCAAACGGCTTTGAATATACCGGCGCGTGGGCAAAAGGAAAAATCTCGGGCGCAGGTGTCGCCACCTATTCAAACGGCGATGTCTACGAAGGCAATTTCCTTGACAACAAGCGTCAGGGGGAAGGGACCATGCGATACGCTAATGGTCAGGTGCAATCCGGTGTTTGGGAAGACGGTGTTTTGCCCTCAACCGCGTCGCAACCAACGGAACAGGAAGACCCCGAGGCTGCGCTGGAAACAGACTCACCGGCAGACGGCTAGGGACCTACCAGGGCACTGGTTTGCCTGCCCAATCGAAAAACCCGCCGGTATCCGCAGGCGACAATTCTGCTACGACATTCAACAGGTTTTGCGCGGCATCCGCCGCTTCAACAGCGGGGCGTCGCCCAAGATACTTGCGGGTGAACTCTGTTTTGACCGTCCCCGGATGCAGTGTCACACAGATCGCTTCGGGATGAGTGCGGGCAAGTTCGATAGCGGCGGTGTGCGTTACTTGGTTCACTGCCGCTTTGGCGGCGCGGTAGCTGACCCAGCCTCCCAGACGGTTATCGCCAATTGATCCGACGCGCGCGGAAAGTATTGCAAACACGGATCGGCCCTTGCGCGGAAGCAGCCGGTGTGCACGGCTCAGGACCAGGCCCGGACCAATCGCATTCAGAGCAAACTGGTCCATCATCGCGTCAGCAGACAGGTTGCGCATCGACTTTTCCGGGGCGGACCCATTGATTTCCAGCGCGCCAGAAGCGACCAAGACAAAATCGAAGGGGCCGGTGACCCGGTCCAGCAACCGCAACACCTCGTCCGGACGGGTCAGATCGAACCCGTTTTCAGACCGCGACAGCCGCGTAACCGCGACCCGCTGCGCGACAAGCCGATCGCAAACTGCCGTTCCAATTCCGCCTGATGCGCCAATAACCAATGCGTGTTTCATGGCTGCACAGCTAGCAGCCCTTGGCCCGCGATCAACAATCTGCGGAAAAGAAAGCGCTTTGCACGCGTTGCGCGGCAAATTCGTTCTTTTCATTCCCGACCGGCTGAGTATAACCTCTGCCTCATGATCAACCGCGCAGATATCCAGATTGCCGATGCCGCCCCTGACGGTGCGTCTCTGCGCGGCCTACTGATCCTAATCCGCCTCTGAGCGTGCCAGTCGGCGCGCCCGCTCAGAGGAGGACGCCAGCGCGCCACGAGGCTTTAGGACAGACAAGAAAGAGTACCCCATGACCAATGTGACCGACCAAGACCGCGTCTTGATCTTCGATACCACTTTGCGCGACGGCGAACAGAGCCCGGGCGCAACAATGACGCATGACGAAAAGCTGGAGATCGCCGAATTGCTCGACGAAATGGGTGTCGACATTATCGAAGCCGGTTTCCCCATTGCATCCGAGGGCGATTTCAAAGCTGTCCGTGAAATCGCGCAACGTTCCAAGAACAGCCGTATCTGTGGCCTGGCCCGGGCCAACTTCGCAGATATCGATCGCTGCTGGGAGGCCGTGAAACACGCTGGGAAAAACCGTATTCACACCTTCATCGGCACCTCACCTCTGCACCGGGCCATTCCGAACCTGACCATGGATGAGATGGCCGAGAAAATTCACGAAACGGTAAGCCACGCGCGCAATCTGTGCGAAAACGTCCAGTGGTCCCCGATGGATGCCACCCGGACCGAATGGGACTATCTGTGCCGCGTGATCGAGATTGCGATCAAGGCGGGCGCAACAACGATCAACATCCCTGATACGGTTGGCTACACTGCTCCGGTGGAAAGCGCCGATCTGATCAAGCGTCTGATCGACGCGGTGCCGGGCGCGGATGAAGTGGTGTTTGCCACTCATTGCCATAACGACCTTGGCATGGCAACCGCGAACTCTCTCGCCGCCGTTGCGGGCGGCGCGCGCCAGATCGAATGCACCATCAACGGCCTTGGTGAACGCGCGGGCAATACCGCACTGGAAGAGGTGGTGATGGCGTTGCGCACCCGTAACGACATCATGCCCTGGGACACCAGCATAGATACCACCAAGATCATGCATATTTCCCGCCGGGTGGCGACCGTTTCGGGGTTCAACGTGCAGTTCAACAAGGCCATCGTCGGCAAGAACGCTTTCGCCCATGAAAGCGGCATCCACCAGGACGGGATGCTGAAGAACCGGGAAAACTTCGAGATCATGCGCCCCGAGGATATCGGCCTGTCCGGAACGTCTTTGCCGCTGGGCAAACACTCGGGCCGTGCGGCGCTGCGGGATAAACTGGAAACCCTGGGATTCGACGTCGGAGACAATCAGCTCAAGGACATTTTTGTGCGCTTCAAGGAGCTGGCCGATCGCAAGAAGGAAGTGTTCGATGACGATCTGATCGCCTTGATGACGCTGGACGAAGCAGACGACTACCTGCAACTGGTATCGATGAAAGTCACTTGCGGTACGGGCGGTCAGGCGGAATCGACCGTCGAACTGGAAGTGGAAAGCAAGGACATCATCGCAACCGAACACGGCGATGGACCCGTCGATGCGACCTTCAAGGCGATACGGGCCATTTTCCCCAACAAGGCACATTTGCAGCTGTATCAGGTGCACGCCGTGACAGCTGGAACGGACGCACAGGCAACAGTATCCGTGCGCCTTGAAGAGGATGGTATGATCGCGACCGGGCAATCGGCTGACACGGACACGGTTGTAGCTTCGGCCAAGGCTTATATCCACGCGCTGAACCGGCTGGTCGTTCGGCGCGAGAAAACCGGTCCGGGCGCAGATACCCGCGAGATCAGCTATAAGGACCTGACCTGATCCAAAAGGCGGATGCTCCCGCATCCGCGGCTGCCCGGCTTCGCCGAACATCCTTGGATTTTGGGCCCGGCAGCGCGCCACGGGCGCGCTGCCGGGCCAAACGCGTTTGGCGGCATCTGTGATGCAGACAAACGAGGCGGGAGACCTGTTTGTCGCTGACACCATGTCAAAGCGTCTTGAATGCCAGCGTCAGTCTTTCGGCTTCGGCATTCATGCCAAACGGCGCGTTGATCACGAACATACCAGACCCGATCATCCCGTGGCCTTTGCGCGCTGCGGGAAACTGCACTTCGTGCATCAATGTCTGCGGAAAGTTCTGTTTTTGCAGCGCAGCGACCATCGGTGCGTGACGTCTGTCGCTCAACAAAGGATACCAGAGCGCGATCACCCCCACATTCCATTTACGATGGAATTTGCCGATTAAACCGGGCAAGCGCGCATAGTCGGTCTTCATTTCGTAGCTGGGATCGATCAGCATCATTCCGCGTCGCGGTTCGGGTGGCAACAAGGACTGAACCATTTCGAACCCGTCCTGCCGATACAACCTGACCCTCTGGCCTCTGAGAACCTTCAGCAAGGCCGCGTATTCCTGTGGATGTAGTTCCGCGAAACACCAGTTGTCCTGCGGGCGCAACAGGCTGTGTGCGATCAAAGGTGATCCAGGATAGACACGCGAACCAAACTGCGATTGCGTCGCGTCGATCGCGCGTGTCAGCGGATGTGACGCATCAAACCAGCCATCGCGCCGAACCCTTTCGATACCTGCTGCCGCTTCGCCCGTCTTGCGCGCTTCGTCTGCGTCCAACCGATACAGACCGCGTCCCGCATGTGTTTCGATATACGTCAGCGGTTTGTCTTTGCGTGCCAGATAATCCAGCGCCCAGGCCAGCAATGCGTGCTTTTGTACATCAGCCAGATTGCCCGCGTGGTAAATGTGTTGATATGAGAGCATGTTGCCTTCTAAAGTCCTTACCAAATAAGGCGGAAAGGTGCTGACAGCCGTGGAATCAGCCCTTTTACCGGGCGAGATGGCACCCTATAAGGCATCCGTCCCGGAACCGTCGAGTCGCGGGCAGTGGAAAAATCGACATACAGGATCAGGGGAAACATGGGGATCTTTGGCAATCTGGGCGGCCTGTTCACAGCGGACATGGCCATCGACCTCGGGACTGCGAACACGTTGGTCTACGTCAAGGGACGCGGTGTGATCCTGTCGGAACCCTCGGTTGTGGCCTACCATGTGAAAGACGGCGTAAAAAAGGTTCTGGCGGTCGGTGAAGACGCCAAGCTGATGCTGGGTCGGACACCAGGGTCGATCGAGGCCATCCGGCCGATGCGCGAAGGTGTGATTGCCGATTTCGATACCGCCGAAGAGATGATCAAGCATTTCATCCGCAAAGTGCACAAACGCTCGACCTTCTCGAAGCCCAAGATCATCGTCTGCGTGCCGCATGGTGCGACGCCGGTTGAGAAACGCGCGATCCGTCAATCGGTTCTGTCCGCAGGCGCCCGTCGCGCCGGATTGATTGCCGAACCGATTGCAGCTGCGATTGGCGCGGGTATGCCGATCACGGATCCGACCGGCAACATGGTCGTCGATATCGGCGGCGGCACCACCGAAGTGGCCGTTCTGTCACTGGGTGACATTGTCTATGCCCGCTCGGTCCGCGTGGGTGGCGACCGGATGGACGAGGCCATCATCTCTTACCTGCGTCGTCAGCAGAACCTGCTGGGTGGCAGAGGCCGCTGATGTCCACTACTGTATCATCATCACTAGTCACCTCATCACTAGTGGCTAGTGTAGAC
>JBCCIK010000010.1:0-48893 GCA_039028255.1 Pseudomonadota bacterium
AGAAGAAACTCAATCGCCCATTCATTGAATGCAGTCAGTTCCGTCGCGCCTGACCAAGTTCGTACAGATATCGCGTTCTTTAAAGCAGCGAGCCTTTCGTTGTGTTCTGTATTAAATGACAATACTCAATGAATAATGTTGACAGTGAAGGTAGGTATTTTGAGATAGCGAAGACCTCAAGGATCCGAAATCCCGCAACAAATCCCGCAACATTTTTTGGAGAAAATATCCTCAACCAATTGAAAAAAAACAATATAAGTTGGAGTCGGAATCTTCTCAGGTGCGCCAAAAATATGTACATTTTAGAACTGTGAAGCGGGCCTATTCGATGCCGGGCATCCGTTTGTTCGGTTTGTACGTAGCAGATTTCGTTTGAACGCTTTGCAATGCCCGTTCGATGCAAAGGCAAGCTGCGCTCTGATCATGCCACCTGTGTCCAAAGCTGCGGATACTTTTCGACCCAAACAGACGCGCGGGACCGGGAATATGCGCGTCCGTCAACGTTTGGGCGGGAACAGGGTCCGTCAGGGCAAGGTTGCCGCGCAAAATCAAATCGCGCAGCGATATCGGGACGCGCCAGCAACAGGGTCGGGGTCAAACCGAGCGGTTTGGCAGTGTTTGTTACCCGCGCCAGGTGCGGATCACACCACAATCCATGTGAACAAAGTTCGAGCGGTAGTATTGTCCAACGCCGCCTGCGCGGCACGACATGGCAGCTTTGGCTACCTGCGACACCGAGCGTGATGCCAGCCGCAGATCTGCCGCCTGTCCCTGTACATGCAGAGAGTTGCGCGCAACGCGTCGTGACTTTGTCCGCAGCATCGCATTGGTCTGGGGTGAGCGATATCCCGACAAGAGCATATAAGGCTCTTTGGCATCCAACAGGTTATGCGACGCGGCCATGATGTCGATTGTGCGCAGATCCATAGGTTTGACCTGATCCGTGCGCCAATCGCGCATGAAATGGTTCACCTCTTTTACGGCATCCTTGATGTATTTTCCGTCGACCCAGTAAATCATGTCTATCCGTTCGCCGGTGCGACCTGAATACATCCGGATACGTCGAATATCACCGCCACCGCGTAGGAAACCTGCTGCATTGGAATAGGTGGGCGCGGCTGCAACTGCTGTGGCGGCAAAAGCCCCTAGCAATGCACGCCGGGTCAAGCCCGATGTACTGCTTTTCGTCATTTTGGTTTCGTCCCGTACTGTTCCTGCCCGCGCACGATGTTACGTGCACTGTCTTAATTTTTTCCCATCCCAGATGGCGAAGTTATGGCACAATCGGATTCGGCAGCCAAGAAATGTTTCAGATACACGTTTTAAAGGGGAATTTTCGGCAGTTTTTTGCGCACATGATGCAGAGATACACATTTTTTCAGCACTTATGCATGTGGCCGGTTTGCGCCGATGCAAACGCGCATCAGGAACAGACAGAACGGTTTAGGTAAGGAATTTGTGAATAGACAAGCGGTTCCAGTCAAAACCATAGTAAAGTTGGCGCAATCCCCAATCGCGCAAGCTGTTGATTAACCAAGGGCATCTTATGTTTTCAGTTCTTCGGACACGTACCAGTATTCTACTTGCTGCCGGTTTTGCGGTAACTGCATCGATGGCGGGTGGCGCGCCACAGCCTGTTGCCTCGACCGCATTTCAAATGTCAGTGGCGGAATCCACACCCGCCGCTTCGGGGATTTCCGAGTTCTATCGTGAAACCGGATTTGCACCGATCTGGGTCGGAGACACCGCGGATCATAAGCAAAGACGCGCCGCTTTGATTCAGGCTTTGTCGAATACGGACCGTCATGGGTTGCCCGCCGCGCAATACGATGTGCAGGCGTTGATCGTTCAAATGCAAAACGCGCGCACAGTACGCGACCTTGGTGCGATTGAGGCAGAGCTAAGCCGGGTTTTTGTACAATATGCCGACGACGCCTTTACCGGTGCGCTGCGGCCGGAACAGATTGACGCGGGTCTTGTACGTGATGTTGACCGCCGAAGTGCCGCAGACCATCTGAATGGGATCCGGACGCAAGGCGCGTCGTATCTGCAAACCCTAACACCACAGACGCCACAGTACCGGGCATTGATGAAGCAAAAAATGGTGCTTGAGGATCTGGTCGCACAAGGCAGCTGGGGCGCGGCAGTTCCTGTGGCAAAGCTTGAATTCGGCGACACAGGGCCCAACGTGATCAAACTGCGCGATCGTCTGGTGGCGATGGGGTATCTCAAGCCGACCCCAAGTCCGGTTTTTGACGACGATATCCTTGCTGCGGTTCAAGCGTTCCAGACCGCGCATGGTCTGGAGGCCGACGGCGTCGCCGGACAGGGTACGCTGAGCGAACTGAACCGCCCCGCATCGGACCGGCTCAAGGCTGTTTACGTGGCGCTGGAGCGCGAACGCTGGTTGCCACGGAACAGGGGCACACGCCATATTCTGGTCAACCAGGCGGATTTTTCGGCCAAGATCGTGGACGAAGGTCAGGTGACCTTCGAAACCCGCGCCGTAATCGGCAAAAACACCCATGATCGTCGCAGCCCGGAATTCTCTGACGTTATGGAGCATATGGTCATCAACCCCAGCTGGTATGTGCCGCGCTCGATCATTACCAAAGAATATCTGCCACAGCTTCAGTCCAACCCCAACGCCGTCGGGCATATACAGATCACAGACCGAAGCGGCAGACAGGTCAATCGTGGGGCGGTGGATTTTACCCAGTTCACGGCGCGGAACTTTCCGTTCTCTATGCGCCAGCCCCCCAGCAAGAGTAACGCGCTGGGGCTGGTAAAGTTCATGTTCCCTAACAAGTATAACATCTATCTGCATGATACACCTCAGAAAAACCTGTTCGCGCGTGAGGTTCGGGCCTTCTCGCACGGGTGTATCCGGCTGGCTGATCCCTTTGAATTCGCGTATGCGCTGCTGGCCCGACAGGAAGAAGATCCCAAAGCATTTTTCCAGCGGGTCCTGCGCACCGGCAAAGAGACCAAGGTTAATCTGGAGCAGCCAGTCCCGGTTCACCTGATTTACCGGACGGCTTACATCGGCCCACGCGGTGAGGTGCAGTATCGCCGGGATGTCTATAACCGGGATGCTAAAATTTGGGACGCGCTGCAAAAGGCGGGGGTGGCCCTGCCGGACGTTCAGGGGTAAGCACGGGGCAAATCCTGCCACAAGGAAGCCCGTATGCAGTTCACCGTTCAGCAAATCGCAGACAGTCTTGATGCCGAATGTCAGGGCGACACCGGGCTGATCATCAGTGGGGTGGCTGAACCGGGTGATGCCGGGCTGGATGATCTGGCTATGGCAATGTCGCCCAAATACGCAGAGGCGCTGACGCAGGGACAGGCGCGTGCAGCGGTGTTGTGGGAAGACGCGGACTGGCAGGCGCTGGGACTGCATGCCGCCATTTTCGTGAAACGTCCTCGCATGGCAATGGCGGGCATTACATCGATGATGGATCCGGGGCAGGGTGTCGAACCGGGCGTGCACCCGTCTGCCGTGGTTGATCCGACTGCCGAACTGGGCGCGCGCGTCTGCGTTGGCCCGCTGGCCGTTATTGGCGCCCGGGCCCGGATCGGCGATGGCGCGATCATCGGATCACATTGTGTGATTGGACCGGATGTCGTGCTGGGCGAACAGGCAGTGCTGCGCGAAATGGTCAGCGTCGGGGCCCGCACAAAAATCGGCAACCGCTTTGTGGCACAGCCCGGCGCCCGGATTGGCGGCGACGGGTTCAGCTTTGTCACGCCCGAGGTGTCCGGCGTGGAAAACGTGCGCAAGACGATGGGTGATAAAGGCGATGCAAAAGCCCAAACTTGGCTGCGTATCCATTCACTTGGTGCAGTGGAAATCGGCGATGATGTCGAGGTCGGGGCCAATGCGACCATAGACAACGGAACCATCCGGAACACCAGCATCGGTAATGGCACCAAACTGGATAATCTCGTGCATGTCGGGCACAATACGCGGGTCGGACGGGATTGCCTGTTATGCGGCCAGACCGGTGTGTCAGGATCGGTCGATATCGGCAACAGCGTCGTTCTGGGCGGCCAAACCGGTGTTGTGGACAATATTTTTATTGGTGATGGTGTCATATCGGGCGGCGGCACCAAGATTTTGTCCAATGTTCCTGCAGGACGGGTCATCATGGGATATCCCGGAATAAAGATGGAAACCCATACAGACGTGTACAAGGCGCAACGCCGCCTGCCGCGGATGGCACGTGACGTGGAGGCGTTGAAAAAGGCTGTTTTCAAAAAGCCTCCAAGCGATTAAATCATCCTCGGACACACAACCAGGGGATCGACATGAGCATCAGCGACCGCGTCATCGCAATCATTGCAGAGCAGGCCGTGCTGGAGCCATCGGATGTAACATCTGAAAGCACCCTTGAGGATCTGGGCATCGACAGTCTGGGTCTGGTTGAAAGCATTTTTGCGATTGAGGAAGAGTTCGACATCACCGTCCCGTTCAACGCCAACGAACCCCAAGCAAATGACTTCGACATCTCCAATGTTGCCGCGATCATTGCAGGGATCGAAAAACTGGTGTCGGAAAAGGTCTGACGCTTGGTTATGAAACGCGTTGTCATTACCGGGTCCGGCACCATCAATGCACTGGGCCATTCGGTGCCCGATACGATGGAGGCCATGCGCGAAGGGCGCTGCGGGATTTCCGATCTAGAGTTTCGCGATGTCGATCGACTGGCCATAAAAATCGGCGGGCAGGTGCGCGGGTTCGAAGCCGAAGGACGGTTTAACCGTCAGCAGATGTCGCTGTATGACCGGTTCACACAATTCACCCTGACAGCCGCCAAAGAAGCAATAGATCAATCGGGCATCGAATTTCACGGCGATCTGGCCGCGCGATCCGGCGTCGTGCTTGGCACCGCGGGCGGGGGTGTATCGACATGGGACGACAACTACCGCTCGGTTTACGAGGATGGCAAGAACCGGGTTCATCCGTTTGTCGTGCCAAAACTGATGAACAACGCGGCGGCCAGCCACGTGTCGATGGAACACAATCTCAAAGGTCCCAGTTTTACCGTTTCAACCGCGTGCGCCTCGTCAAACCACGCCATGGCACAGGCGTTTCAGATGGTGCGCGCGGGTGCAGCGCCGGCAATGATCACCGGCGGTTCGGAATCGATGTTGTGTTTCGGCGGCGTAAAGGCCTGGGAAGGGCTGCGTGTGATGTCAAAAGACGCCTGCCGGCCGTTCAGCGCAAATCGCAACGGTATGGTGCAGGGCGAAGGCGCGGGCGTGTTTGTGTTCGAAGAATACGACCATGCACGCGCACGCGGCGCGGAAATCATGTGCGAAGTTGTCGGGTTTGCGATGTCCTCGGACGCATCGGACATCGTGATGCCCAGCAAACAGGGCGCAGCCCGCGCAATGGCCGGGGCACTTGCGGATGCTCGCCTCAACACCAGCGATGTCGGCTACATCAATGCCCATGGCACTGGCACAGCGGCCAATGACAAAACCGAATGTGCCGCGGTGGCGGGGGTTTTTGGTCCCTATGCCGATGATCTGATGATTTCGTCGACGAAATCAATGCATGGCCACCTGATCGGCGGCACCGGTGCGGTCGAGCTTTTGGCGTGTATCATGGCTGTACGGGATGGCGTGATTGCACCGACAATTGGATACCAGGAACCCGATCCGGAATGCGCGCTGGATGTGGTGCCGAACGAGGCGCGCGAGGTCGACGTCAGCGTTGCGCTCAGCAATGCGTTTGCCTTTGGCGGGTTAAACGCCGTACTGGCGCTGAAACGTGTCTGACAGGAAAGGCCGCCGCAGATCATGCGGCGTGCCCATGTCAGCAATCGCTTAGTTCACATTGACCGCAAGGGCATCAAACCCCGAGGTGAACCCGGACAACGACATGTCCATGTTCAGAACCTGATCGGGAAAGCGCGCCGGCACCAACGAGAAAATTGCCGTTGATCCGGCCTTCATCGCCTGGATATCGCCCTCGCTCAGACCCAGCTGTGCAACACAGCCCACTGGCACGCAGTGGTGATAATTGTACAGTTTGCGCGGCGCTCCGTCGATCGACAGGGCCAGTTGCGCCTGCAACAGTGTTTCAAGAGGAACGATCACGTTCGCCCAGGCCACAGCAGCACCGCCCGCAGGCAATTTGCCAATGGAAACCTCGGCGATGGGATCGCCCTGCTGACCGTTCAGAATCTGGACCATGGCGCAAGGGTCTTCGCCCTCTTGCGCCTTGATGCACGATACATCCCAATCGCCGCTTTTTTCTTTGACATACTGCTCGCCAACGCGCGGACCTGTCTGTCCCAGGTCAAGATCTCCGCCAACGCTTGGCGTTTCGGCCTCCTGGGCCTCCTGGGTGCCTTCGCTTTGTGTGGTTTCCTGCGCGTTCACAGCACCGCACATCAGCGCCGCCGCGATAAGATTGAATGAGAGGATTTTCTTGATCATGAATGCCTCGATTTGGTGGTTCAGTTTTTTTCTTCGTCTAGCACCGTTCAGTCCGGCTGTCAGGCACTAAGCGTGTTTATATGTAGAAAGTGGCCCATTTCTTGCCAAAATCACGCGAAATTGGCAGGTCTGAAACAAGAAAAAGGGAGCTGTTGGAGCAGCTCCCTCTTTCAAATGGTTCTCCCCGTCGGACTCGCCGACTTATTTATGCGCAGACGTTACGAAAGGGCGGCCCAGCGGTCAACTGCTAACCTGAATTATTAATGCACTTAACAATTCATTTTAATCTGGCGGCAAGGCGACGCAAAAAAGCCGTGCCCGAAGGCACGGCAAGTCGACAGGGAGGAAGTTGCCCCCTTCACCAAATCAGCGGCAAAGACAGCGAATAGACTATCGCAGTTAAAGGTTAACTTTGTATGCTGGTGCCGGATCGGTCAGAATTAAGGCGAAAAAAAACATGGGTGAAGACATTTTCCTGGGCGGTGGGGGTGTGGACTATGGCCAACCGCAAGGCCTGGCATCGAAATACGCCAACCGGCACGGCCTGATTGCGGGGGCAACCGGAACCGGCAAGACCGTAACCTTGCAGATCCTGGCCGAGGGCTTTTCCCAAGCCGGCGTTCCGGTTTTTCTGTCGGATGTCAAAGGCGATTTGTCCGGCTTGGCACTGGCAGGCAGCGAAACGCACAAACTGCATCAGGCATTTGTGGACAGGGCCGACCGTATCGGCTTTGGCGATTTTTCCTACGCGGCCTTTCCCGTCACATTTTGGGACCTTTTTGGCGAACAAGGCCATCCAGTGCGCACCACGGCGACCGAAATGGGTCCGTTGCTGCTGTCGCGGCTGATGGAACTGAGCGAAGCGCAGGAAGGTATTTTGAACATCGCCTTCCGCGTCGCTGATGAAGAAGGCATGCCGTTGCTGGACCTGAAGGACTTGCAGGCGCTTTTGGTTTGGATCGGGGAAAACAGGGCGAAGTTGTCGTTGCGCTATGGCAATGTGTCGACATCGTCCATCGGGGCGATACAGCGCCGGTTGCTGGTTCTGGAAAATCAGGGTGGCACAAAACTGTTTGGTGAACCGGCGCTGGATCTTGCCGATCTAATGCGCACGGATGATGCCGGACACGGTATGATCAACATTCTGGCCTCTGACAAGCTGATGGGCGCGCCACGTCTTTATGCAACCTTTTTGCTATGGCTGCTGAGCGAGCTTTTCGAGGAACTGCCCGAGGTGGGCGATCCGGACAAACCCAAACTGGTGTTTTTTTTCGACGAGGCCCATCTGCTGTTCGACGACGCGCCCAAAGTGCTGATCGATAAAGTCGAACAGGTGGCGCGCCTGATCCGCTCAAAAGGGGTTGGTGTCTATTTCATCACTCAGAACCCGGCTGACATTCCCGAGGATATACTGGGACAGCTTGGCAATCGCGTCCAGCACGCGCTGCGTGCCTTTACCGCCCGCGACCGCAAAAACCTGCGTCTGGCAGCGGAGACCTATCGCGAAAACCCCACCTTCGACACTGAAACCGCGATCCGCGAAGTTGGTGTGGGTGAGGCCGTAACCTCAATGCTTCAGAAAAAAGGCGTTCCGGGCGTGGTCGAGCGCACGTTGATCCGGCCTCCGGGATCGCAACTGGGTCCGATCACCAAGGCCGAGCGCGCGGCGGTGCTGACGGCGTCGCCGATGTCTGCGAAATACGATACACCCGTCGATCGCAAATCGGCCTTCGAAATCTTGCAGGCCCGTGCAACCGCAGCCGCCAACGCCGCGGAACAGGCGGAATCCGATGAAACCATTGCACAGCAAACCCCGATGGAACGGGAATACTCGTCGGCCAGACGATATTCTGGCAGTCGCGTCGGCCGGTCTTCATCCCGCGTCACACGCAGAAAGGACACCTTTGCCACAGCGATGAGCGAAGCTGTGATCAAAGAGCTGAAGGGCACCACCGGACGTCGGATCGTGCGTGGAATTCTGGGCGGTCTGTTTAAAAACAGATAAGCAACGGGACGGTGTCGTCACTCCAGACGGCGCTGTCCTTCCTGTCGGCAATAGGCATCCGCCGTACGCACCGACATTTTTGTTGCCGGGAAATCTATGGCCCGATCCCAGATGACGCGATCATAGCGATACAACTGGCAGGTCACGACACCTTCGGGCGTCTGCACTTGCACAGGCGGTGTTTCCAGCTCTTCCGGTGACGGAACGCAGCCCGCAAAAGCGGCCAGCACCGGCAACAGGACACATGTTCTGATGATTGGTTTTTTCATGGTTCTTAAGTGTACTCTTAACAGATGAGTCAGAATGATCGTCACAGATCGGCTTTGGCCTGTTAGGACCAATCGCCGAAAACACACCGCCCTGCGTGGCAGAGTTGGTGCGTCCGTTTATTCAAAAACATGCATAAAATCAAGAAACGCCACCACATAACCGGCGTGGTCGCGCAAATTTGAGAGGATTTCAGCCTATTTCTCGGGGATCAGCCCTCTTGGACTGAATCTGAGAACAATAAGCAGGATCAGACCCATGGTGAACAAACGCATATGCGCGGCGCTTTCAATAAGATGCGTCTTGAGCGCGCTTCCGTCCGGCAGACCTGCGGTGATCAGGTTCATCATCGTCAGGCCAATGTCTTCGACCTGGACCCAAAGAAACCAGATCAGAAAGGCACCAAGCACCGCGCCAAAGTTGTTGCCCGATCCGCCGACAATCACCATGACCCAAACCAGGAACGTAAAGCGCAGCGGCTGGTACGCGCTGGGGGTCAGCTGGCCGTCCAGCGTGGTCATCATGGCCCCCGCGATACCGCAGATGGCCGAGCCCAGAACAAAAATTTGCAGATGGCGGCGGGTGACATCCTTGCCCATAGCCTCAGCTGCGACCTCGTTGTCGCGAATGGCACGCACCATCCGGCCCCACGGGCTGTGCAACGCCCTTTGCGCCATCCACAGCAGCACCAGCAGAACAATCAGGAACAAAAGTGAATAGCCCAGTTTGACCGACAAGGTCGACGCGGTCACCGGATCCAGCCCCAGCAATTCTGCACGGGCGACAAATCCGGGATCGCTCTGCAATTCGACTTCGTAGCCGACCACCGGGGCAGGGCGGGGAATGCCATAGACGTTTTTAACCCCGCGGGCCAGCCAGTCTTCGTTTTTCAGAATGGCAATGATGATCTCTGCAATCCCCAGCGTCGCAATGGCCAGATAGTCCGAACGCAAACCCAGCGCGGTTTTACCGATCAACCAAGCGGCCCCGGCGGCCAGCAATCCACCAGCAGGCCAGGCCAGCAGAACCGGCAGGTTGAGCCCGCCCAGATTGCCTTCGACCGCAGGATTGATCGCCTCAACCGCAGCGGCACTGGGGTCAAATACGGCGCGATACAGGAAAAAGCCGACCACCAATATCCCGATAACGCTCAAGGTTTGTGTCCGGCCCTTGGGCAGTCTTGTCGCGACCAGTACAGCGGCAATCACGGTTGCGCCGCCAAGCAGCAGCGCCAGCATGATCCCATACCCACCAGCCGACCAGGCCCCCGGTGTCACGGGTGTTGATATCAGGACAACCGCCAGTCCTCCCAACGCGACGAAACCCATGACACCAACATTGAAAAGACCTGCAAACCCCCATTGCAGGTTAACCCCGATGGCCATGATGGCCGAGATCAGCCCCATGTTCAGGATCAGGATGGCAGTGTTCCAGCTTTGCGTGAAACCGGTCCACAGGATCAGACAGCCGATGACTGCAAAGAGTAACGAATTTCTGACCGCCGCGTTCATACCGCTTTCCCCTTGAACAGCCCAGTGGGTTTGAACAGCAGCACGATCAGCAAAATGGCAAAGCTGACCGCAAACTTGTAATCGGTTGACAGGAACTGAACCAGACCGGACGGGGCAAGGCTGTCCGGGGCGACATATGTCAGCACCTTTTTCCACGCGTAGGTGATCGTCACCTCGGAAAACGCGATGATGAATCCGCCGGCAATGGCGCCCAAAGGGTTGCCCAATCCGCCCACAATGGCCGAGGCGAAGATCGGCAGCAGAAGCTGAAAATAGACAAACGGCTTGAAGCTCTTGTCCAGGCCATAAAGCATGCCCGCGGTTGTCGCCAGCGCGGCTACGATGATCCAGGTGATCATGACCACCCGTTCCGGGTTGATCCCGGACAACAGCGCCAGATCCTCGTTATCCGAATAAGCGCGCATCGACTTGCCGGTGCGTGTCTTATTGAGAAACCAGAACAGCAGCGCCACGGCGACAATTGCGACAACCACGGTAATTGCTTGCGAGGTCCGGATGGCGAGCCCCTCGTCCAACCCGGTCAGGGCCTTGAAATCCCTGGCGGAAATCAGAAACCGCGCACCGTCCGAGAACCTCTGATCATCGGGCCCGATGATGAACCGCACCAACCCGTTCATGATGAACATCACACCCATGGACACGATGACCAGAATGACCGGCTTGGCCTTTTGTTCACGGTAGAACCGATAAACCAGCCGATCGGTGATCAGCACCAGAACGATACAGCCCAGAATGGCAAAGGGCAGGGCCAGCAGAGCGGTCGGCAACGGCCCAAAACTAACCCCGGCGGCCTGCAATCCCCAAGTGACCAGCACGGCAATCATCGCACCAAAGGCCATCGTGTCGCCATGGGCGAAGTTCGAGAACCGCAGGATACCGTAGATCAGCGTCACCCCCAAAGCCCCCAGCGCCAACTGACTGCCATAGGCGATTGCGGGAACAAGGACGAAGTTGGAGAGCGCCACAAGGGCGTTGAGGAAGTCCATATTTTTTACCAATCGCTATCGCAAAGAAGGTTTTGAGTGAGGTACTTACCGTTCTCAATGCCACCCTTCTCGTAGACGGTTATTTCCCAAGGTAAATCGTCATCTTCGTCTAAGTTGGCCCTGCTGTGGCTAATTTCATCCAAGTCGCCTGTCATAACAAACGCATAACCTTTTACGTCGTATGGAGAATCTTGTCGTCCACTTAGCCAATCCTCCAGACGGAACGTAATATTTGAGTCATAACCTGCATCCTCGGAATACCAAACTTGTAGTGGAAGCTTGCCAGCACGAGGATTCAAAAACTCAACCCAAGCCGTTACTTCTTGCCAAGTTTCAAACGGGTAGTCGGTTGGACCACTCAATTCGGAAACTGGAAGGTCGTGAACTAGCGACGCAAAGAAAACCTGAGTGTGCTCTTTAGTTTCTTTGCAAAGAAACTGATGGTCGCAGGTTTGGACTATTGTGCAATCGAATTCAGTAAAATGGCTTTGTGGAACTGAATACGCCAACACTGTTGCCGAATTCATCGCGAGAATGAGTGAAGTCGTAACAGTCTTAAACACCCTCACCCCCCCAAGAAACTCTTACGCACTTCGGGATCGGCCAGCAGCTCCTTGCCCGTACCGGTATAGGCGTTCCGCCCCTGAACCAGCACATATCCCTTGTCCGCAATCTCCAGCGCCTGACGGGCGTTCTGTTCGACCATCAGGATCGGCAACCCGGTGCGTGACACCTCGATGATGCGGTCGAACAGCTCATCCATCACGATGGGCGAAACACCCGCGGTGGGTTCGTCCAGCATCAGCACCTTGGGCTGCGTCATCAGCGCGCGGCCCACGGCGACCTGTTGGCGCTGACCGCCCGACAACTCTCCGGCGGCCTGATGGCGTTTGTCGCGCAGGATCGGGAACAGGTCATAGACCTGCTCCATTGTGCCCAGGAAATCATCGGTGCGAATAAATGCCCCCATCTCAAGATTTTCCTCGACCGTCATCGACGTGAATATATTCGAGGTCTGGGGCACAAAGCCCATACCCCGCATGACCCGATCCTGCGGACTCAACCCGGTAATATCCTCACCATCCAATCGCACCACGCCCGAACGCACCTCAAGCATCCCGAACACAGCTTTCATTGCAGTCGATTTTCCAGCGCCATTCGGACCAACGATCACGGCAATTTCCCCTGCATCGACCGCAATGGTGCAGTCATGCAGAATATCGGGCCCTCTGCCATAACCGCCGGTCATGGTGTCTCCGATCAAAAACGGCTCAGCCATGATCGGGATCCTTCTTCATCTGGCTGTAAATATCCCGGGGGTCCTGGGGGCAGAGCCCCCAGCAAATCCTGTCAAGCGCGCCGCAGGCGCTCATTTGGGTCACGGGCCTCACGCACCGGCCTCCAGCTTGTCCTTGTTTTTCAGACCGGTCCCAAGATAAGCCTCGATCACATGTTCATTGGATTTGATCTCGTCCAGAGTACCCTCGGCCAGAACCCTTCCTTCGGCCATGCAGATCACCGGATCACAGATCTTGCCGATGAAATCCATGTCGTGTTCGATGACAACGAAGGTATACCCGCGCTCCTGGTTCAGGCGAAGGATCGTGTCGGCGATGGTCATCAGCAACGTGCGGTTCACGCCTGCGCCAACCTCGTCCAGAAACACAATCCTGGCGTCGACCATCATGGTGCGCCCCAGTTCCAGCAGTTTTTTCTGTCCGCCCGAAACCTGACCGGCCTTGTGCTCGGCCAAATGCGCGATGGTCAGGAATTCCAGCACCTCATCAGCCTTGGCCCGCAGCGCGCGTTCCTCGTCAGCAATGCGCTTGCGCCCGAACCAGGTGTTCCACAAGGATTCACCCGATTGCGCGCCCGGCACCATCATCAGGTTTTCACGACAGGTCATCGACGAAAACTCATGCGCGATCTGGAATGTGCGCAACAGGCCCTTGTGAAACAGCTGATGCGGCGGCAGGCCGGTGATATCCTCTCCGGCCATGATCACCCGACCGCTGGTTGGTTGAAGAACGCCTGCAATCACGTTGAATAAAGTTGTTTTTCCGGCGCCGTTGGGTCCAATCAACCCGGTGACGGACCCCTTCCGAATTTCCAGCGATGCCCCATCGACCGCATGAAATCCGCCGAAATGCTTATGCACATCCTCGACGACGATCATAGTTTCCCCCAGCCGCCGTTTTTGGCGTTGATGCCTTTTGCCGGAATTCCGGGTGCGGCCATTTTTCATTGGAACAGCCCGGGCTCAAGGCCCGGGCTGCTATTTCTTGCATTTGTTGACGTTGGATCAACGGAAGTTAACGGTCTTGTTCTCGCCGTCGGTCACCTCGATCTCGCGATACGAACCGGCGCTTTCACCGGGGCCGATCAGTTCAACGCCCGACGCGCCGACGTAATCGATATCCTGACCTGCGGCCAGCAATTCCAGACCCTTGGCCAATTCGCCCGGATAAATCTTTTCACCCGGCGCGTTGGCCACATCCATCACTTTGCCGGCATACTCCGCCGGATTGGTTGAGCCCGCTGCCTGCATCGCCAGCATGAACAGCGCGGCTGCATCATAGGACTCCGGCGAATAGGGGGACGAGCCGTCAAACCCCGCAGCCTCGGCCAGGGCAAAGTACTTTTCTGCCCCTTCACCGCCTGAACCCGCGATCTGACCGAACGAGCCATTCAGGTCCGGACCCACATTGGCGGGCAGCGAGTCGCCGATCATGCCGCCGGGCAGGCCAAACGTATCAAATGCACCGCTGTCCAGCGCGGACTGAATGATGCCCAATCCACCCTGATCCAGATAGCCGGCAACGACCAGAATATCACCTCCGGCCGATGCCAGTGCACCAACTTCGGCAGAATAATCGCCTTTGCCGTCTTCATGCGCAGCCACAATTGTGACTTCACCGCCCGAGGCTTCGAACGACGACTGAATGGCGTCCGCAAGACCTTTGCCATAGTCGTTGTTGGTATAGGTCAGGGCGATCGAGCTGATGCCGCGGTCGTTCAGGATATCGGCCATGACCTGTCCTTCGCGTGCATCTGACGGCGCCGTGCGAAAGAACAGACCGTTATCCTCCATCGTCGACAAACCCGGGGACGTCGCAGAAGGCGAGATCATCACCATACCGTTCGGGATTGCGACATTCTGAAGGATTGCGCCGGTCACGCCGGAACAGTCGCCGCCGACGATCCCCGCAACACCTTCAGCGATCATGCGTTCGCCATTCGACGTTGCCAGACCGTTGTCAATGCATCCCGTATCTGCGCGCGACGCAACAACCGTTGCGCCGTCCAGCAGTTTTCCGGACTCGGTGACTTCGGCAATGGCCAGTTCCGCGCCGGATCCCATCGCTGGGGCCAGCGATTCAATAGGACCGGTGAACCCGAACAGAACGCCCAGTTTCACATCGTCGGCCAAAGCCGCGCCCGCCAAAAGAGCCGTTGCTGCAGTTGCGCTAAGCAGCTTTTTCATTTTGGTTACTCCCAGTTTATTATCTGTGTTCCGGGACCGAACCCTAGGCAAGGCGGGTAAAAAAGAAAAGTCCTATCGAAAAAGTGATTTTGTGGTGCGCGGCGCTATCTCAGCCTAGGAATATAGCACGGGGCATGACGGCTGAAACACCGCAGGAGGTCAACAATGATACGGGCATTCACCATCTTGTTTGTGGCATGGTTCGGCGCCGCCGCGGCAGATGTTGTTCAAACGTCGGCGGGGCCTGTGCGGCTGGATACAATGGTCAGCGGGCTCGATACGCCGTGGGCCATTGGCATCCTGCCTGATGAGGGGCTTCTGGTCACCGAACGCGACGGCGATCTGCTGTACATCAAAGACGGCAACGCACAACAGGTTGCCGGTGTACCCCGGGTCGCCGCGTCCGGTCAGGGTGGTTTGCTTGATGTCACCGTACCGCGCGATTTCAAACGCAGCCGAGAGATTTTTCTGACGTTTTCCAAACCTCAGGGGGGTGGGGCCGGAACGGCACTGGCGGTTGCCAGGTTGTCGGAAAACGGCAAACGTCTGACGAATGTTCGAACAATTTTCGAGGCCGATCCGGGTGGATCCGGAGGGCGACATTTCGGATCGCGTGTCACAGAGGCACCGGATGGAACGCTTTTTGTGACAATTGGGGACCGGGGTGATCGGCCATCAGCGCAGGACCGTGCCAACCATATGGGCTCTGTCATCCGCGTGGCGCGGGACGGGTCGGTGCCATCAGATAATCCGTTTGTCGGGCAGGCCGGGATCCGTCCTGAAATCTGGTCATTTGGCCACAGAAACCCGCAAGGCGCGGGTCTGGACGCGCAAGGCCGGTTATGGGTGTCCGAACATGGGGCTCGCGGTGGCGACGAGGTGAACCTGGTGCAAAAGGGCGCCAACTATGGCTGGCCGGTCATTTCCTACGGTGTGCATTATTCGGGCCAGAAAATCGGTGAGGGCACGTCAAAACCCGGTCTCGAACAACCTGAATTTTATTGGGACCCGTCCATCGCACCGTCAGGTCTGCTGGTGTATTCCGGAAAACTCTGGCCGGAATGGACCGGTGATATTTTTGTCGGATCGTTAAAGTTCAACTATATCGCGCGGCTCGAGGGATCACCGCTGCGCGAAGTCGAACAGATCAAAGGCCCCGAAATCCAACGCGTACGCGATATTGTCGAAGCACCTGACGGGTCCATCTGGTTTATCTCGGTCGGGCAGGGGGCGATCTACAGAATGACGCCCGCCTGACATCACAACATCCAGGATGCAGACGTGAGCGGTCTGTGTGCGTCAATAAGACCGCCCACAAAAAGCGATGAATTCAGGTTTTTAGACAGACAGGCGCCCGCTTTGCGCACCGCGCTCGCGATAAGGCGTGGTGTTGTAATGGGCCCGATAGCATTTCGAGAAATGGCTGGGCGAGGCAAACCCGCAGGCCAGTGCCACGTTAATAACGCTCATGTCCGTCTGCATCAGCAGATTGCGGGCTTTGTGCAGGCGCAATTCCATATAATAACGTTTCGGCGAGCGGCTCAGATACCGGCGGAACAGGCGTTCCAGCTGCCGCGTGGACATGCCAACATCCTTGGCCAGAATCGAAGGCGAGATCGGCTCTTCGATGTTCTTTTCCATCATCAGGATCACCTGGCTGAGCTTTGGATGGCGTACACCAATGCGGGTGGGGGTCGACAGGCGCTGCGTGTCCTGATCGGTTCGGATCGAAGAATAGATCAACTGATCCGCAACCGCGTTCGCCAGATCCTCACCGCAATCCTCGGCGATGAGTTTGAGCATCAGATCAATGGATGACGTGCCACCTGCCGTGGTCATCCGATTGCCGTCGATCATGAATACCGATTTGGTCAGTTCGACGGTGTCAAATTCCTCGGTAAAGCTGTCGGCATTTTCCCAGTGGATCGTCGCCCGCTTGCCGTCCAACAAACCGGCTTTGGCCAATGTGTACGCCGCAGTGCACAGGCCGCCGATCTTCAGCCCCTTGCGCGCCTCGCGCCGCAACCAGTTCAGAATGCGTTTGGTGGTGGCCGCCTGAACTTCTATGCCGCCGCACACAAGGATGATTTCGTCGCGCTGGAAATCCTCCAGATCCCTGTCCAGCTTAAAGGTGGTGCCTGCCGAACAGGACACAAGATCTCCGCCTTCGCCTGCCAGCGTCCAGGTATAAACCGTGCGATTTGCCATGCGATTGGCGATGCGCAGGCTGTCCAGCGCTGATGCGAAACACAGCAGTGAAAACTTGTCCAAAAGCACAAAAACAAAGTTGATCGGCTTTTCGACAGTGTCGTCCAAGGTGACAACTTTGCGTTGCTCTTGCATGGCGATTTGTCCTTGATTCGACGACGGCTGGGCGCACGCCGTGGCTGGTTTGCACGACACCATGCTCAAAGCTTGTTTGCGGCGTCAAGAGGCGCAAATGGGATATGGTCTCTTACACCGGCATTTTGTATAGAGACCACCTGAATAACCTCAGCGGAGATCAAGGCGATGACCGAATGGCAAAAATCGAACTGGCGCAGCAAGCCCCGGGTTCAGATGCCAGAGTATACCGACGCGGCCGCGCTGGCCAAAGTCGAGGCGCAGCTTTCGCAGTATCCCCCGTTGGTTTTTGCCGGCGAGGCGCGACGTCTCAAACAGCATCTGGGTGCCGCGGGCCGAGGCGAGGCGTTTTTGCTGCAAGGCGGCGACTGCGCTGAAAGCTTTGAACAATTCAGCGCGGACGCAATCCGTGACACGTTCAAGGTCATGCTGCAAATGGCGATGGTGCTGACCTACGGCGCCAAGGTTCCAGTGGTGAAAGTGGGCCGCATGGCCGGTCAGTTCGCCAAACCGCGCAGCGCCCCGACCGAAGTGGTGGATGGTGTGGAACTGCCAAGCTATCGTGGCGACATTATCAACGAACTGGAATTTTCACCCGAGGCACGGATTCCGAATCCCTCCAAAATGTTGCAGGCCTACACACAGGCTGCGGCCACTTTGAACCTGTTGCGCGCTTTTTCGACAGGCGGGTTCGCGGATATGAGCCGGGTGCATTCCTGGACGCTTGGGTTCACCGACGATCAGGATGTGCAGAAGTATTCCGAGATTGCCGACCGCATTCAGGACACCATCGACTTTATGGAAGCGGCGGGGATCACGGCGGACACGACGCATGAATTCTCGACTGTCGAATTCTACACCAGCCACGAAGGTTTGTTGCTGGAATACGAAGAAGCGCTGACCCGACTGGATTCGACGTCGGGCAACTGGCTGGCCGGCTCGGGGCACATGATCTGGATCGGTGATCGCACCCGTCAGCCCGACGGCGCGCACGTGGAATTCTGCCGTGGCGTTCAAAACCCGATCGGTCTGAAATGCGGCCCGACCACAACTGCCGAAGACCTGAAAGTTCTGATGTCGAAACTGAACCCGGAAAACGAAGAAGGTCGCCTGACCCTGATCGCCCGGTTCGGCGCAGGCAAGGCGGGCGAACATCTTCCGCGTCTGGTCAAAGCGGTCAAGGAAGAAGGGGCAACCGTCACCTGGGTCTGCGACCCGATGCACGGAAACACGATCAAGTCCGCAACCGGTTACAAGACGCGCCCGTTCGATTCAGTCCTGCGAGAGGTGCGCGACTTTTTCGGTGTGCATCAGGCCGAAGGCACAGTCCCCGGCGGGGTGCATTTCGAAATGACCGGTCTGGACGTGACCGAATGCACCGGCGGCGTACGTGCAGTGACGGAAGAAGACCTTTCGGACCGCTATCACACCGCCTGTGATCCACGTCTGAATGCGTCGCAGTCGCTGGAGCTGGCGTTCCTGGTGGCCGAAGAACTGACGCATCTGCGGCGCAACGGTTCAAAACGCGCCGCAAGCTGAAGATCGAAAAGACATGGCAACGGCGGGTCATAGGCCCGCCGTTTTCTGTGCAGCTCAGTCGTCGCGCGACACAACCAGACGCAAGTGACTGGCAGGGCGGTCGAACGAGTTCTGATCTTCGGCAAATCCCGCGGCCGGCTGGCGGGTGGGTTGCACCTTTGATTTCACTTCTGACACCGCCTTGATACGGTGGTCGGCAACGGAAAAACGTCGTGGCGTCGGTCCGATTGCTCCGTCGCTGACCATAACGCCCAGAACCCGGCTGACATCACCCAGATCACTTTTTAGCGGCAGCAAAATCATGCGCGACTGCATCCTTGCCCGCCCAAGCCCGCCGCTGGAAACCAGACCAAGTTCGACAATGGCCGGCGTGCTGAACACCTTTTCCAACGCCTCAGTTACATCAGCGCGCGCGTCGGGTTCGAAAAATGCGGTCAACGGCATTCCGCGCACCTCCATCCCGGCCAGCTTGTTCAGGTGAGTGCCCGCAAGTCGAAACCGCGCCAAACCGGGGGCAATGCGTTCCAGAATGAACGTGTATTCCAGTACATTTTCCAGCCCGCGCGGATCGATCTGCGATCGCATCGGTACATCATGGTCCGCCAGCAGGGCGGTCCAGTAAGCCTCGGCCTGACGGATCGGTGAAAGGCTACGCCCACTGTCAAAGCGATCCATTGCAACGATCTTTCCAAATTTTGAACCGGACCCAGTTCCAAAAAAAGATTTCATTTCCATCACCCTAGCGTCAATCGACCGTCATTTTCATAAAATGCAACATATCGGCAGCATCAAGGACCCAACAGCCTGTGCAGGGGCAAGATTGACACGGGTTAAGACAATTTTGGAGTAATTCTTTAACGAATGGTTAACTTGTGCCGAACAATTGCAATCTCAGCAAACTCTTGCCCTGCGCCGGTCAATGGCATTAGGTGCGGCAGGCATGCACATCAGTCGCAGCGATGGAAAGGGCAGTGATGATCAGATCCATGACCGGGTTCGCCTCGGGGACAGGGGAATTCGGCCCGCACAGCTGGACATGGGAGCTGCGCAGCGTGAACGGTAAGGGTCTGGATATGCGACTGCGCGTTCCCGACTGGCTGACCGGGCTGGAGGCCGCCCTGCGCGCGCATCTGTCAAAATCGCTCAGCCGTGGCAACGTGACACTGACCATGCGGCTCAGCCGTGATGAAACAAGCTCGGACATGGCCCTGAATGTCGCTGCAATGGAGGCAGCTCTGACCGCGCTGGCCCAAACGCAGGATTTGGCGACGGCCCGGGGCGTGACACTGGCGCCGTCTCGCGCGGCGGATCTTTTGATGATGAAAGGTATGATGGAGGCGGACCAGGAAACGGATGATCCGGTTCCGCTGGTGAAACATCTGACATCAGAATTCACTGGGCTGATGGCGGCTTTTCTGGACATGCGCCAGACCGAAGGGGCCGCGTTGGCCAAGGTACTGACCGCGCAACTGGATCACGTTGCCGAACTGACGGCGCACGCCGCCGATCTTGCCGCGCAGCGTAAGGACAAAATGGCCGACACCCTGCGCGAAAACCTGGCCCGTGTGCTTGAAAACACAGACGCGGTGGATGCGGATCGGATGGCGCAGGAACTGGCGCTGATTGCGGTGAAATCCGACACTACAGAAGAAATCGACCGGCTTGTTGCTCATGTGTCTGCCGCCCGCGATCTGCTGACGCAGCAGGGTGCGGTTGGGCGCAAGCTGGATTTTCTGATGCAGGAATTCAACCGCGAGGCCAACACATTGTGTTCAAAGTCGCAAAGCGGCGCGCTGACATCTGTGGGTCTGGAGCTGAAAGCGGTCATTGATCAGATGCGCGAACAGGTGCAAAACGTTGAATAACAATGGGAATAACTGACATGTCCGATCGCCGCGGCCTTTTGATCATCCTGTCCTCGCCCTCGGGTGCGGGCAAGTCCACATTGGCGCGCCGTCTGATGGATTGGGACACGGGCCTGGAATTTTCGATCTCGGCAACGACCCGCGCACCACGCCCTGGTGAGATGGACGGGCGCGAATATTACTTTCTGTCCGAGGATGATTTCAGACAACAGGTGGCGAACGGCCAGATGCTGGAGCATGCGCATGTATTCGGCAACTTCTACGGCTCGCCGGCGGGCCCGGTGCGCGACTCCATCAACACGGGCCGGGACGTTCTGTTCGATGTGGACTGGCAAGGCGAGGTACAGATCCGAAACTCGGATCTGGGCAAGCACTCCCTGTCGATCTTTATTCTGCCACCATCGATTCCCGAACTGCGCCGCCGTCTGGAAAGCAGAGGTCAGGACAGCGAGGACGTGATTGCCAAAAGAATGCTGAAAAGCTGGGACGAGATAAGTCACTGGGGCTACTATGACTATGTGCTGATCAATGACGATCTGGACACAACCGAAGAGAAACTGAAAACCATTGTCAGCGCCGAGCGGATGCGTCGGATTCAACAACCAACACTGCAACACCACGTCCGCAACCTGCAAAGTGAATTCGAGGGCTTGTCATGACCATCTATGCGCTGGGGTCGCACAGGCCCCAAATTCATGACGACACATGGGTTGCGGCCGATGCCAATCTGATCGGGCAAGTGGTCCTGGAACAGGGCGTCTCGGTCTGGTTTGGCACGACAATACGCGCCGATCATGAAGAAATTCGCGTTGGCGCAGGCAGCAACGTGCAGGAAAACTGCGTGATGCATATCGATGCCGGGTATCCTTTGACCATTGGCGCCAACTGCACGATCGGCCACAAGGTGATGCTGCACGGTTGCACGATTGGCGAAAACTCTCTGATCGGGATGGGCGCAATTGTTCTGAACGGTGCCAGAATCGGCCGGAACTGCCTGATCGGGGCAGGGGCCCTGATTACCGAAGGCAAAGAGATACCGGACAATTCACTGGTGATGGGTGCGCCCGGCAAGGTGGTGCGCCAGCTGGATCAGGCTGCGGTACAGCAGATCACGCTCAGCGCCCTGCATTATCAGGAAAACATGCGCAGATTCCGGGATACGCTGACACCCGTTTCCTAGGCGTCGTGAACAGCAGAAAGCCAGATCATGTCAGACGACCTGCTTGCAGAATTTGTGTCGGCCGTGCCTATGCCGGCGCTGGTGGTGGATCAGACCGAACGGATCATCGCCGCCAATTCGGACGCAAAAACGTTGCTGGGTCAGAATATTCAAGGCCGACATTTTGCGACGATCCTGCGCCAGCCGCAGGTGATCGAAGCTATGGAGCAAAGCCTGAGCACAAAAGGACCCGCCGTCACGCGGCATCTGTCAAATGACGGCGCGCAGGATACCACCTTTGAGGTGCAGTGCAGGTACATGAACGGTATCGGCGCGGTGTCCGGCGGCGCGGTGATGGCAGTATTCCACGATGTGACCCATCTGGAGCAAGCCAGCCAGATGCGGCGGGATTTTGTTGCCAATGTCAGCCACGAATTGCGCACGCCGCTGACCGCGCTTATGGGGTTTATCGAAACCTTGCGCGGCCCTGCACGCGATGACGCCACGGCCCGGGATCGGTTTTTGCAGATCATGACGGACGAGGCGAACCGGATGAACCGGCTGGTCGGTGATCTTTTGTCTCTTAACCGGGTCGAAAGCCAAGAGCGCGTGCGCCCACGGGAACAGGTGGATCTGACGGCCGTTTTGCGGTCCACGATGACCTCGCTGCGACCGCTGGCCGAAGATGCCGGGGTGGCTTTGTCTCTTGATGCACCGCAATCGCCGGAACTGGTAACAGGCGACAGCGATCAACTGCGTCAAGTGTTCACCAATCTGATCGAGAACGGGATCAAATATGGTGGCGACGGCAGCAGCGTTGACATCAATGTCACATCGTCCGAACGCGACGCCGCGATGCGCGGGCCGGCGGTTCAGGTGCAGATCATCGACCGGGGTCCCGGGATCGATGCCGCCCACCTGCCGCGGCTAACCGAGCGATTCTATCGCGCGGACAGTCACAGATCCCGCCAACTGGGCGGCACAGGTCTGGGGCTGGCAATCGTCAAGCACATCGTAAACCGACATCGTGGGCGTCTGCGTATGGACAGCGAATTGGGAAAAGGGTCTGTTTTCACAGTGATTTTACCGCGCTAATACAAAGCAAGCTTAAACCGCGCATTGGATCTCGTGACCTGAGACCTTACAGAACAGAGGATAACTTTCGGCAAAATCGTGGTTGTCATAAAAGCGTTACATCCTTGTCACAAAAGACTTACGCGCCGTCCCTAATGGTGCACCGCGATCATCACTGGGGGTGATCAAAATCAATCTGTTCAGGGAGACTTAAATGTCCTTTGTAAAACTGTCGGCTTCTGTTCTGGCCATCGCTGCCGTGTCGGCCACAACGGCCGCTGCGCGTGACAACGTTCAGGTTGCAGGTTCGTCCACCGTTCTGCCTTACGCATCAATCGTTGCGGAACTGTTCGGTGAAAACACCGACTTTCCCACCCCGGTTGTTGAATCGGGTGGTTCTTCGGCAGGTCTGAAACGGTTCTGCGAAGGCGTCGGCGAAAACACAATCGACGTTGCAAACGCATCACGCGCGATCCGTGAAAAAGAGATCAAAGCCTGTGCCGAAAACGGCGTGACCGACATCATGGAAGTTCGCATCGGTTATGATGGGATCGTCTTTGCAAGCCAGCAGACTGGCCCGGCGTTCACAGCATTCCAGCCGGAAGACGTCTACAATGCCATCGGTGCAAAAGTCATGAAAGACGGTGCGCTGGTCGACAACAGCTATAACAGCTGGGCCGAGTTCAACGGCGATCTGCCGGATGTTGAAATCGCGATGTTTATTCCGGGCACCAAGCACGGCACCCGTGAAGTTTTTGAAGAAAAGGTTCTGCTGATTGGGTGCGAGACAACCGGAGCAATGCAGGCCATGATCGACGGCGGCATGAGCGAAGATGACGCCGAAGATGCATGTCTTGACGTGCGCACCGATGGCAAATCGGTCGACATCGACGGTGACTACACAGAAACGCTGGCCCGGATCGACACCAACCCGAATGGCATCGGCGTGTTTGGTCTGGCGTTCTACGAGAACAACACCGACAAGCTGAAAGTGGCCACGATGGGCGGTATCGCACCGTCGACCGAAACCATCGCGTCGGGTGAGTATCCTGTATCGCGCCCGCTGTTCTTCTACGTCAAGAAAGCGCATATCGGCGTGATACCCGGCCTGAAAGAATACGCTCAGTTCTTCACCGCTGACGAGATTGCAGGCCCGTCCAGCCCGCTGGCGAACTACGGCCTGGTTGCTGATCCTGAGCTGGCCAAAACACAGGACGCCATCGCTAACGAAGTCACCATGGGTTCGGGCAGCTAAACCCGGAGATGGTTGAAAAAGACGGGGGCGGGCAGGTCTGTCGCCCCCGGACTTTTGTCTAATCCCGATCGAGACCTGTGGGGGTGTCATGCCGGTTTTGTGGCTCATTCTGATCGTGCTGGCGATCGCAGCAGTCGGATATATTTTTGGGCGGACGCGCGCGCTGCAAAGTGCCGGAGAGAACAGTCGTAATCTGCATTCTCTGCCTTCGTTTTACGGTGCGAACGTAGCCCTAAAAACGATCGTCCCCGCGATTGGTCTGTTGATCATCTGGCTGCTGGTTCAACCCCTGTACGTGAATTCCCAGGTCTCGGGTATGATTCCTGAATCTGCGGTGCAGGAAGGCTCATCGCTCAGCCTGGTCATGGCAGAGGTGCGCCGCACCGCGTCCGGCCTGGAAAACGCCGTGGCTGCCGGTGCCATAACCGAGGATATGGCCCGTAATGCCCGGGCAGACATCACCGATGTGACCGCACGCCTGAAAGAGGCCGGTCAGGTCGTGACCTCGGACATCACACAGCCGGTCCTGCGCGCGGCTCAGAGTTACCGGATCATGAATGCGTCAGGCTATCTCGTTATGACGGTGGCCGTGATCCTCGTGGCGCTACTGGGCGCGGCGTTCAGCTGGTTTCAGACCCATTCCGAATATCGCGCCCGCAATGTGGTCGAGCAGGGTGTGCGCGTGCTTTTGCTGGGTGCGGCTTCTATTGCGATTCTGACGACGATCGGGATCGTCCTGTCGCTGGTTTTCAACACGTGGGAATTCTTCAAACTTTATCCCGCATCTGAATTCTTCTTCGGCACGACATGGGCGCCAAGTTTCTCGGGCCGTGGCGGGGCATCTGATCTCGGGATTATCCCGCTGCTGTGGGGAACACTCTACATCTCGGTTGTTGCGCTGCTGGTCGCTGTTCCCGTTGGATTGTTCGCTGCGATCTACCTGAGTGAATATGCGTCACCGCGCGTTCGCTCGTTCGCTAAGCCGCTGCTGGAAGTGCTGGCCGGAATCCCAACCATCGTCTACGGCCTCTTTGCGCTGCTGACGGTTGGTCCGCTGTTGCTGGATATCTTCGGCAACGAGGGGCTGGGTTGGATGAAGGCCGGAACGGCGGTCATGACGGCCGGTTTGGTCATGGGCATCATGCTGATCCCGTTTGTGTCATCCTTGTCGGACGACATCATCAACGCAGTACCGCAAGCGATGCGCGACGGGTCCTATGGGTTGGGCGCGACACAGTCGGAAACAATCCGGCAGGTTGTCTTGCCCGCAGCGTTGCCCGGCATTGTCGGGGCGATCCTTCTGGCCGCCTCGCGCGCCATCGGAGAGACGATGATCGTGGTTCTGGGGGCAGGGGCCGCTGCCCGGCTTAGCCTGAACCCGTTCGAAGCCATGACCACCGTCACCGCAAAAATTGTCAGCCAGCTGACCGGAGACGCTGATTTCGCCTCGCCAGAAGCCCTTGTGGCGTTTGCCCTTGGCATGACCCTTTTCATCCTCACGCTCGGGCTGAACGTGTTCGCCCTGTATATTGTGCGCAAGTATCGGGAGCAGTACGAATGACCGACGCCAGCATGCAAACCCCGGAAACCGGTCGCCGCAGCGTTTCGCTGACCGCCTCGGACGCACGCACAAAAAAGCGTGCCAATGCCGAAAAACGCTTCCGCGCGTATGGAATCGTAGCGATTGCGACGGGTCTGTTTTTCCTGATCGTGCTCTTTGCGTCGATCCTGTCGCAAGGTCTCCCGGCCTTTCAGCGCACCGTTGTTAGTGTCGAATTCACCCTGACCCCTGCGCAGCGTGATCAGGCAGAAAGTACGCTGTTCAAGACCAAGGTTTATTCTGACCTGTTCATTGCAGAGGTGAACCAACGGCTGTCCGAAAAGGGTATCTCAGTCGATTTTGACGCGAACGCTATCGAACGTCTGCTCGGTAAGGTCGGTGGAACCATCCGGACTTTTTACGCCGAAAATCCTGACAAACTGGGTGAACCAATTGCCTTTGATCTGACCGCCTCAAGCCGGGTTGACGGGTACTTCAAGGGGCGCGTGTCTCGCGATACGCTGCAAGACAGCCGCTTCCTGCAACTCAGCGACCTTGATTTGGTTGACGCGTTGAAAGAGGCCGGGATCATCAAGCAGGCGTTCAACTGGCCGTTCATAACCGGTGCGGATTCGGGCGTGGACAATCCCGGTGGGGCCGGTATCGGCGCCTCGGTTGTTGGGTCGTTCTTCATGATGCTGGTCGTGCTGGCACTGTCGCTGCCAATTGGTGTCGCGGCGTCGATTTATCTTGAGGAGTTTGCGCCGCAGAACAGGTTCACCGATCTGATCGAAGTCAACATTTCGAACCTGGCCGCTGTGCCTTCGATCGTGTTCGGTATTCTGGGTTTGGCGGTCTTCATCCAGTTCATGCACCTGCCGCAATCGGCCCCTTTGGTTGGTGGTCTGGTACTGACGTTGATGACGTTGCCGACAATCATCATCTCGACCCGTGCATCGCTGAAGGCTGTTCCGCCATCGATCCGCGACGCGGCGCTGGGGGTCGGCGCCTCGAAAATGCAGGCGGTGTTCCATCACGTGCTGCCGCTGGCCGCGCCCGGTATTCTGACCGGTACCATTATTGGTCTTGCGCAAGCACTGGGGGAAACCGCTCCGCTGCTGTTGATCGGCATGGTGGGATTTGTCGCGCGCGGCTATCCGGATGGTTTTCTTGCTGGCTTTACCGAGCCGAATTCAGCAATGCCAGCTCAGATCTATACATGGGCCTCGCGGGCGGATGCCGGCTTTTACGAAAAAGCCTGGGGTGGGATCATCATTCTTTTGTTGTTTCTGCTGACCATGAACATTATCGCAATCATCCTGCGCCGCCGCTTTGAACGCCGCTGGTAGAAGGGGCAGACCAATGAATGTTATGTCGCGAGTGGAGAGACAAGTGGACACCAACGAAATCAAGCTTGAGTGCCGGGATTGCCAGGTTTTCTACGCTGACACGCATGCGATCAAAGATGTCAATGTCGACATCGAAGACAAAACCGTAACCGCCTTTATCGGGCCGTCGGGCTGCGGCAAATCCACGTTTCTGCGCTGTTTGAACCGGATGAACGACACCATTGACACCGCGCGCGTTCAAGGGTCGTTCAAACTGGACGGCGAAGACATCTACGACAAAAGGGTCGATCCGGTGCAACTGCGCGCCAAGGTGGGAATGGTGTTTCAAAAACCGAACCCGTTCCCGAAATCGATCTATGACAATGTCGCATACGGCCCGCGCATTCACGGCCTGGCCAGAAACAAGGCCGAACTGGACGACATAGTCGAAAAATCGCTGCGTCGTGGCGCCATATGGGAAGAGGTCAAGGACCGGCTGGATGCACCGGCACCGGCCTGTCGGGCGGTCAACAGCAGCGCCTGTGTATTGCGCGCGCCGTCGCAACAGAGCCCGAGGTGCTGCTGATGGACGAACCTTGTTCGGCGCTGGATCCAATTGCAACGGCGCAGGTCGAGGAACTGATTGATGAACTGCGCAAACAGTATTCCGTCGTGATCGTGACCCATTCGATGCAGCAGGCCGCGCGCGTCAGTCAAAAGACGGCCTTTTTTCATCTGGGTCATCTGGTTGAGTTTGGTGAGACCGGTCAGATCTTTACCAACCCGGTCGACCCGCGCACCGAAAGCTACATCACCGGCCGGATCGGCTGAACACAGGTATTCGGATATGAACGATATAAGCGAACAACATATTGCATCCGTCTTTGATCGCGATCTTGAAGCGATCCAGGCGCATATCATGAAAATGGGCGGTCTGGTGGAAGCCTCGATCATGGGTGCCGCGCGCGCGCTGGAAACACGCGACGAGGAACTGGCACAGCAGGTGCGTCAAAGCGACAAGGCCATAGACGCGCTGGAAGAGGTGATTAACGAAGACACAGCCCGCCTGATCGCCCTGCGGGCCCCAACGGCAAGCGACCTGCGGCTGGTCCTGTCGGTCCTGAAAGTGTCGGCCAATCTGGAACGGATCGGGGATTATTCGAAGAACATTGCCAAAAGAACCACGGTTTTGATCGATGCGGGTGAAATAAATGGCAGTGCAGCGGCGTTGCGGCGCATGGCGCGCGAGGTCGAGGTGATGCTGCGCGATGCGCTGGATGCTTATATTCAGCGCGACGCCGAACTGGCGCTGGACGTTATCGACCGGGATGAAGAGGTCGACCAGATGTATAATGGTCTGTTTCGTGAATTCCTGACCTTCATGGCCGAAGATCCCCGCAATATTTCGGCCTGCATGCATCTGCATTTCATTGCCAAAAACATCGAACGTATGGGCGATCACGTGACCGCGATTGCCGAACAGGTCGTGTATCTGGTCACGGGTGAGCGCCCGACCGAGGCGCGGCCCAAAGCTGACAACACGTCGCAGACAACCTAGGAGACGCGACCATGTCCGCTGATCAACCGACTGTTCTGGTGGTCGAGGATGAACCGGCACAGCGCGAGGTGCTGGCGTATAATCTTGAGGCCGAAGGATTCAGGGTGTCCAAGGCCGCAAGCGGCGACGAGGCGATGTTGCTGGTGGACGAGGACTGCCCAGATATCATCGTTCTGGATTGGATGATGCCCAATCTCAGCGGCATCGAAGTGTGCCGCCGGCTGAAAATCCGCCCGGATACGCGCACAATTCCGATCATCATGCTGTCGGCCCGCTCGGAAGAGGTTGACAAGGTGCGCGGGCTGGAAACCGGCGCTGACGACTACGTTGTCAAACCTTATTCCGTTGTCGAGCTTATGGCCCGGGTACGCACCCAACTGCGCCGGGTACGACCGGCCACCGTGGGCATCCGTTTGCAGTTTGACGATATTGTGCTGGATTCCGAAACCCATAAGGTCAGCCGCGATAACAAACCCCTGAAACTCGGGCCAACCGAATTTCGTCTGCTCAGCACATTTATGGAAAAGCCCGGCCGGGTCTGGAGCCGTGAACAACTGCTGGACCGGGTTTGGGGGCGCGACATTTACGTGGATACACGCACTGTCGACGTACATATCGGTCGGTTGCGCAAAGCACTGACGCAGCATGGCGGCAAAGACCCTGTACGTACCGTGCGCGGGGCCGGATACGCGCTGGGTTAGGCGCACAGGGCAGGGGTCGCATGCCAGGTCATGAGGTTTTCTCATACTCAGGTGCTAAATTCTTGCTGTTTTACGACGCGCCCACACGCTAGGTTACCGCACATCTGACCAAGCGGAGACGTGTGATGAACGCCCCTGATCCCAAACCGACCCTACGCGCCAAAGATGCTCCGGATCTGGGCAAGTTTGCCTGGGACGATCCGTTCCGACTGTCAGATCAATTGCATGAAGAAGAACGCATGATCGCCGACAGCGCGCGGGCCTATGCGCAGGAAAAGCTGCATCCGCGGGTGACGCAGGCATTCCAGAACGAAGAAACCGATCCCGATATTTTTCGTGAAATGGGCGATATGGGTTTGCTGGGCACCACGATCCCCGAAGAATATGGCGGTCTTGGCGCTGGATATGTCTCATATGGGCTGGTCGCGCGCGAAGTTGAACGTGTGGATTCCGGTTATCGTTCGATGATGTCGGTTCAAAGTTCATTGGTGATGTACCCGATCTATGCCTACGGAACCGAGGATCAGCGTCGCAAATATCTGCCTAAACTGTCCAGCGGAGCATGGATCGGCTGCTTCGGCCTGACCGAAGCCGATGCCGGCTCTGATCCTGCGGGCATGAAGACCAGGGCGGAAAAGATCGATGGCGGGTATCGACTGACCGGTACAAAGATGTGGATTTCAAACGCGCCGATCGCCGACGTGTTTGTCATATGGGCCAAATCCGACGCACATGATGGCAGAATTCGCGGCTTCGTGATCGACAAGGGCACACCGGGTCTGTCGGCCCCCAAAATTGAAAACAAACTGAGCCTGCGCGCCTCGATCACCGGCGAAATCGTCCTGGACAGTGTCGAGGTGGATGAAACCGCGCTGCTTCCCTATGTCGAAGGTCTGAAAGGCCCGTTTGGATGCCTGAACCGCGCGCGCTATGGTATCAGCTGGGGTGTGATGGGGGCGGCCGAAAGCTGCTGGCATGCCGCACGCCAATACGGTCTGGATCGCAAACAGTTCAACCGGCCTTTGGCACAGACCCAGCTGTTTCAACGCAAACTGGCAGACATGCAGACAGAAATCGCACTTGGATTACAGGCCAGTCTGCGCGTCGGGCGATTGATGGATCAGGCCGAAGCTGCACCGGAAATGATCTCGATCGTCAAGCGCAACAACTGCGGCAAAGCGCTGGACATCGCAAGACTGTCGCGCGACATGCATGGCGGCAACGGAATTTCGCTGGAGTTCCAGGTGATCCGGCACATGGTCAATCTGGAAACCGTGAATACCTATGAGGGGACACATGACGTTCACGCACTGATCCTTGGCCGCGCGCAAACAGGATTACAGGCGTTTTTCTGATAGTGTCTGTACGTCTGGACCCATATGCCAAATATCGTGTAATTGGTATTATGTTATATATTTCATACCACTTTCCACGTTGTCTCAATCAGTTACACTAAGCTTTTGATCTGGAGCATTTGGAGCGATTGATGGATCTGAGCGGAAAGACCGTTGTTGTGACCGGCGCCGGCGGTGGGATCGGTCAGGGTTTGGCTGAGCGGTTTGCGCGCGAAGGTGCGCAGGTGGTTTGCAGCGATGTAAATCTGGCGCAGGCAGATAAAGTCGCCCAGCGTATTGGTGGCCATGCGGTGCCGTGCGATGTGTCCGACGAAGATCAGATCAAGGACATGATACGTCATGTCGAACAGAAGATCGCGCCAATCGATCTGTTCTGCGCCAACGCTGGGATTCTGACCTTGGGCGGCGTTGACGTCTCCAATGAAGACTGGGACCGGATCTGGAAAACAAATGTGATGTCACATGTCTGGATGGCGCGTCATCTGGTCCCCAGAATGGTGGCGCGTGGCGCTGGTTATCTGCTGATCACCGCCTCAGCCGCCGGAGTTCTGAATCAGCCCGGTGCCGCACCTTACGGCGTCACCAAACACGCAGCCGTTGCAATGGCGGAATGGCTGGCGTTCACCTATGGCAACAAAGGTATCCGGGTTTCCGTTTTGTGCCCGCAAGCCGTTCAGACGGATATGCTGGACGGTCACGAGGATTCGGTGGCGGCGATAGACGGAATTCTGGATGTCGATACTGTGGCGTCCGCGTGTGTACAGGCCATAAATGCAGAACAGTTTCTTATTTTGCCGCATCCACAAGTGCTGGATTACATGCGGTTAAAGGCCGCAGATTATGATCGGTGGCTGGCCGGAATGAGCGCTTTAAATCAGAAGTTTATCGAAGACACCTAAACCTTTTTTGCGCTTTGTCGCATCAGACCTTCTTGTGCGATCGACGCCACAAGAACACCGTCTTCCGAGTAGATGGAACCACGGTTGAAACTGCGTCCCTGCCCCGTCCATGGTGAATTCATGCAATACAGATGCCAGTTTTCAAAATGGACCGGCGCGTGGAACCAAATGGCATGATCCAGGCTGGCCGCGTTCACTGCGCCGCTGAACCAGCTTAACCCATGAGGTCGCATGCCGGAACTCATCAGCCGCATGTCCGAGGCATATGTCAGCAACAGGTGCTGGGTTCTGGCATCGGTTCCCGCTGCGGCTTGCATGCGAAACCACATCTGATGATGATCATCGGCGGGCTTTGGATTGAACGGGTCCAATAGATCCACTTCGCGCACGTCTATCGGGCGGTCACGAGCCACTTCTTCGCGCATCGCTTTAGGCACCAGATCGACATATTTTTTCCGCAACTCCGACTGTGCAGGATAGCTTTCCGGCGGGTTCATCTTTGGCATGGGGTGCTGATGATCCCAGCCGTCATCCTGCGTGTGGAACGAGGCAGACATGTTCAAAATCTGCCTGCCATGCTGTATCGCGACCACCCGGCGGGTTGTGAAGGACTGACCATCCCGTGCTCGGTCCACTTGATATACAACGGGAATATCAGGATCCCCAGGTCGGATGAAATATGCGTGCAAAGAATGACATAGCCGCGCGTCGACCGTTTGGTACGCGGCAGCCAGCGCCTGCGCCACGACCTGACCCCCGAATATGCGGATCGGGGTTTCTCCGCCTGATCCAACGCCGCGAAACAGATCGACCTCAAGCCGTTCGATATCCAGCAAGTCAAGCAGAACCCGTTCAGCTTCGGTCATGATCCGGTCCCCCGTCGTTTTCACTAGCGAGGTAACAGCGGTTGCTGTCGCCTTCAATCCATCATTGCAGCGTGCACCAACGCCTTTAGCTCGGCGCGTGAAGGATATGAACTTGAGGGTGACAACTGCGTGAAAAATACGCCAGTCAGCGCATTTACGGGATCGATCCAAAAATAGGTCGAGGCCATGCCGCCCCAGCTGTAATCCCCGACCGAGCCTGGTACACCAACCCGGCCCGGGTTCAATATAACTGCACCACCGATACCAAAGCCCATACCCTCCATCTGTTGTTCGGCAAAACTCTCAGGGCCCATCGATGCGATGTCGGCCTGCAAATGATTGCGCGTCATGAAATCCACGATTTTGGAACCAAGCAGTCTTGTGCCATTGCCCGCCCCCCGCCGGCGCAGCATTTCACAGAATTTGACATAGTCATCAATTGTACCGATCAACCCGCCACCGCCGGAAAAAGTGGTTGCATGTTCAAATGGCGATTGCCCCGCCTGATCAACTAACCTGAGCGGGTTGTCGCCTTTTGCGGCGGCATTCAATGCCATGGCATCGCCCGACAAAGGCGAATAAAGCGAGGCAAATCTGTCCCCTGCCCCGTCAGGCACCACAAATGCTGTATCGCGCATACCCAGCGGTTCAAAAATCTGCTCGGCAAACACCTGATCCAGAGATTTGCCCGCCACAACCTCGATCACGCGGCCTAAAACGTCGATGCTGACCGAATATTCCCATCTGCGACCAGGATGAAATGCCAACGGCAATGCGGAAAGGTCGTGCACCCTGTCGGCCAGCGGCCCCTGATCCGGTTCAAAGGTCAGACCGGCAGCGTCCATCGCCGCCGGCAGAAGTCCGGGATTGAAGGAATAGCTGAACCCGCCGGTATGGGTGAGCATCTGATGCAGTGTCGGGCTTGCGCAGTTTTCCGTCTGGTCCAGATGTTCGGCCCCGGGAATCAAAGCGCGCATATCCGAAAACTCGGGCAGAAATTCAGACAAAGGGGCC
The DNA here is from genome assembly GCA_039028255.1 of Pseudomonadota bacterium. GTDB lineage: Bacteria > Pseudomonadota > Alphaproteobacteria > Rhodobacterales > Rhodobacteraceae > Ruegeria. The sequence goes on from JBCCIK010000010.1 coordinate 33,221, forward strand.
CCAAGATGACACGCGCCGTTTTCAACCAGCATCATCAGCGCAACCGACGTCACCGGTTTGGTCATCGAATAAATCCGCGTCAGCGTGCTCCTTTCGAACGGCAGTTTCTTTTCAACGCTGCGCAGACCGCAGGTGTGAAAGAAGACCTCGTGCCCTTTGTGCAGCAACAGAAACGAACATCCCGGGTACTTTCGCTGATCGACATAACGGGCCATCCATGTGCGGATGTTATCCAGCCTCTGCGGGTCGAATGATGTTCCAGCTTCGCTCATTCTGGACATGCCTCCTGAAAATCAAATGTGATATTGAAGGTTTATGGGCAGAAAGGATAGATAAATCCGATGCGTGCGACGCACCTTGACCGATGTGGGCGTGCGCCGGATCTTGTGGCTGATAAACTGGTCTTGGTTCAGATTCGCCTTTTGTCAGTTTCAAATTCCTGCCCGCTTGTAAAACCGGAGAGTGACCATGGTGCAAAGCGTCGATTTCGTATTCGATTTCTGTAGTCCCAACGCGTATCTGGCCCATAAAATGCTGCCGGACCTGGCCACGCGTCACGATGCTGAAATCAATTATGTGCCGGTTCTGTTACCGATCATCTTCAAAAGCACGCATAATCAAAGCCCGTTCGAGGCGTTTTCGGAAAACCGTCAGAAAACCTCTTATCTGACCCATGATCTGCATCGATTTGCGCGTCGTCGCGGGATCAGCTTTCACATGAGCCCGCATTTTCCGGTCAACACAAAATTCGCCATGCGCGGCGCCTGTTATGCGCAAGGTAAAAGTTGGGAAAACAGATATATAGAGGCCGTTTTTGATGCAATCTGGATTCATGGTCAAAAGGTCGACGAGCTTGCCGTTTTGACTGATATCTTGCAGGAAAGCGACCTGCCGGTTCGTAAAATCCGTGACGCCATGATTGATGTTGATGTTAAACAGCAGCTTAAAGATCAGACCAAAGCCGCCGTAAAGCGTGGCGCGTTTGGTGTGCCCACCATGTTCTTTGGACCCGAGATGTTTTTTGGCAAGAACAGTCTAGGCAATCTTGAGCTGGAGCTGGACAGGCCCGCGCAATAACTGGCAGTCTCAGCCATTCAGCGCGGCAAGGCCGTGTTGTGCAAAGACCGGAACATAGGCGCCAAAGGCCTGGGCGCGTTTTGGATCGGATGCGTTTCCATCCAGTGCGCGTTTGTAGACGCCCTGCAAAATCGCGGCCATGCGGAAAAAGTTGAACGCCAGATAAAAGCCGAAATTAGCAATCTCGGGCAATCCGCGACGCTGGCAATATTGCGCGATAAATGCCTGATCGCCGGGCAGACCAAGACTGTCCCTGTCAACGCCGGCAAGACCGCGACCATCGCGGCCCGGCGGCAACTGCCATTGCATGATCACGGCGGCCAGATCCGCATAAGGATGCCCAATGGTCGACAATTCCCAATCCAACACGCCGACGCAATTGGTCCCGTCAGCGGCGTACATCAGATTGTCGATGCGATAGTCCCCGTGCACCAGCGTCCTTTGCCCGTCATCCGCAGGCAAAGACCGTTCAAGATCATCAATCAACCTATTTATTTCATTAATTTTTTTAGTTTCTGATGCACGATACTGTTTGGTCCAGCGAGAGATCTGGCGTTCAAAATAATTACCTGCCGGCCCATAGTCTGACAGACCGACGGCATTGATATCTACTTTGTGCAGGTCGGCCAGAACGCGGTTCATCTCATCCAGCACCGCCGTTCTGGTTCGGTTGTTTTCACCATGCAGTGTCGGTTCCGGAAAAACCCTGCCGCGCAGATGTTCCATAACGTAAAAGGCGGATCCTATGACCGCGTCGTCCTCGCACAGCAGGTACATTTTCGGCACCGGTACACGACTTTCCGCCAGCGCGCGCTGCACGCGAAATTCTCGGTCCACGGCATGGGCCGATTTCAACAACTGGCCCGGCGGTTTGCGGCGCAGCACATAGGATCGTGACGGGGTTCGCAATTCGAATGTCGGATTGGATTGTCCGATGTCGAATTTGGTGGCCTCCAGCGGGCCCTCATATCCGTTCAGATGCGCACTCAGATAAGCGTCGACCGCTGATACGTCCAATTGACTGCTGTTCATCATATCCTGCTGACCCGTCAGAAAGCTTCGGCAAAGATATTGCCCGCGGTCACAACATTGATCCCGCCCGATACCGGCAATACGGCGCCAGTAACATAGCTGCCGCCTTTTCCGCATAGAAACAACATGCACCCGGCAATATCCTCGTCGCGTCCAACGCGCCCCAGCGGGACGGATTTGCCGACCTTGTCTCGCGTGGCTGCGTCCGCCGTTGCAAAGGCTGTCATGCGCGACACAAAAGGTCCGGGCGCCAGCGCGTTGACAGTGACGTGGCATGACGAAAATTCCTTGGCCATGATTTTCGTCAGGTGCAGCACAGCCGCCTTTGAGGCCGAATAACTGTAAGCTCCGTCGCCCATCGGCACCTCACCCATAACCGAGCCGACATTTACCACGCGCGCCGGGTCTTCTGCGGTGCCCGATTTCATCAGCAAGGGCAACAGCCGCTGCGTCAGTTCGAAAACACCTGCGACATTGACCGACATGACCTTGTCCCACGCGTCATAGGGAAACTGCCCCATCGGCGCACCCCAGGTCACGCCCGAGTTGTTCATCAGGATTTCCAGTCGGTCTGTACGCGCGGCGATGTCAGCGACCAGAGCATCAATGCCATCTTTGCTGCCGATATCCCCTGCAAAACCTTCGGCACGTCCCGGTGCATCCAATGCGTTCAACTCGTCAGCCACGGCGCCGCAGGCATCGCCTTTGCGCGACGCGATCAGGACGCGCGCACCGGCCCGCACCAGCGCCTCGGCAGCCATTCGGCCAATGCCCGTTGCACCGCCGGTCACCAGGGCGGTTTTTCCATGCAGTGAAAACAAAGATTCGGGTGTCATCGCGGGCTCCTTGCAGTGATGGCGCGGACGCACGGTGATCGTTGACATCGCGCAACCCTGCCCCAAACATTCCTGATGACCGGATAACAAAGAGGATGGGGTCAACATGCAAGCATTACTCAGCGTCGCGTCAGGTGGCCCCGAAACCCTGGAGTTGACCGAACTGCCCGATCTGACCGCCGGTAAAGGGCAGCTGCTGGTCGCGATCAAAGCCGCCGGGGTCAATTTTCCCGACACTCTGATCATCCGCGACCTGTACCAGATGAGACCTGCGCGCCCGTTTGCGCCGGGCGGCGAAATCGCGGGCCAGGTCATCTCGGTCGGCGATGGTGTGTCCGGTTTCGAAATAGGTGATCATGTTCTGGCGCTGACGGGATTTGGCGGTTTTGCCACACAGATCACAATCAGCGCCGCAACCGCCATCAAGTTTCCCACCACCATCCCGTTCGAAGACGCTGCCTGTTTGCTGTTCACCTATGGAACCTCGTATCACGCACTAAAGGATCGCGCCGCGCTGCAACCCGATGAAACTTTACTTGTTCTGGGCGCCGCTGGGGGTGTTGGCTCTGCCGCAATTGAACTGGGCAAAGCCATGGGCGCGCGGGTGATTGCCGCCGTTTCGTCAGAAGAAAAGGCCGCCTTTTGTCGTCAAATCGGTGCCGATGACACTTTGATCTATCCGCATAACCCGGACAAAGAGGCGCAAAAAGTGTTGTCCAAGGACATAAAATCGCGCGTCCAGGGCGAAGGTGTCGATGTGGTATATGACGCTGTTGGCGGGGCGTATGCCGAACCCGCATTGCGCAGCATGGCGTGGAAAGGGCGGTATCTGGTTGTCGGGTTTCCTGCGGGCATCCCCAGCATTCCGCTTAACCTTGCGCTGTTGAAAGGCTGCCAGATCATCGGTGTTTTCTGGGGCGCATCGGTTCTGCGCGAACCGGACGCGCATTCTGAAAATATCGCCGAATTGTTTCAGTTTTATCAGGCGGGAAAAATCAAACCCCGGATCACGGCACGCTTTCCGCTTGGACAGGCGGCAGAGGCGCTGGATGTGTTGTCTCACCGCGCTGTTCTCGGCAAAGTTGTGGTCACAATGAACGGCGCATAAGCAGCGGCGTCCGCTGGCCAGACTCGGATTTGCCACAGGGCATTAAGGGCTCGTCTCATAAGTGCAAACCCCGGTAGACATCCCTACCCATTCACGTCTATGAACCTTTTATGGGGATCGTGAAATATGAATAAAGTTTTGGTTTTGAACGGGCCAAACCTCAATCTGCTGGGGTTGAGGCAGCCAGAGATTTATGGGTCCACGACATTGGGCATGATTGATGACCAGTGCGTGTCGCACGGCCGTTCAGTCGGGCTGGACGTGTCCTGTTTTCAGTCCAATCACGAGGGCGAATTGCTGGACGCAATTCATGGCGCTCGCAGCGTCCAGCGCGGGCTTGTTATGAATGCCGGAGCGTATACGCACACATCGGTTGCCTTGATGGATGCGATTTCGTCAGTTCAACTGCCACTTGTCGAGGTTCATCTGTCCAACATCCACGCCCGCGAAGAATTTCGCCATCGATCTTACATTGCACCGGTTGCCATTGGTCAGATTTGCGGTTTCGGGGCGCAAGGCTATGCGCTGGCTCTTGACGCTCTGGCGGCTCGTTTCACGGCGGAGGACAGTACATGAACCTGACAGAATATGTACGCTTTGTCAGTTACACCACAACTCTGGAAGAATTGTGGGATGCGCATTGCCGGCAAATGGCCGTCTATGGCTTTGACCGGTTGATTTATGGCTATACCCAGTATCGCACCGCAACCTCGTTGGGGGACCCCGAGGATTTTGTGATTTTGACCAATCACTGCCACGCATATGTTGACGGTTTCCTTGGTGAAGGCCTTTATTTTCATGCCCCGATGCTGAAATGGGCCCTGGACAACGAAGGCGCTGCCAGTTGGAGCATGATCCAGGACATGGCAGCTGGCGGGCTGTTGTCCCAGCAGGAACAGAAAGTGGTCGAATTCAACAAGTCCAAGGGCGTGACCGCCGGCTATACGGTCAGCTTTAATTCCGTCTCGGTCCGATCCAAAGCCGCGATTTCGCTGTCTGCCAAGGGCACCCGCACACAGGAAGAGGTTGATGCCGTCTGGGATGAGCATGGCGAAGACATTCTGCTGATGAACAATGTCGCGCATCTGAAGATTCTGACCCTGCCCTACGTGCCGCCGAACCGATCGCTGACCAAACGGCAGCGAGAGGCGCTGGAATGGGTTGGTGACGGCAAGACGACGCAGGACATCGCCTTGCTGATGGGGCTGACCTCGGCAACTGTTGAAAAGCATCTGAGGCTGGCGCGCGAAGCCCTGTCCGTTGAGACAACAGCGCAGGCCGTTCTGAAGGCGTCGTTGCACAATCAGATGTTCGTGATGGAGGCGTAAGTCTTTATTTTGACGCTTATCTGCGTCACTTTACCTTAGGTAAGGAAATCATGACTTTCCGAATCTGGCCCTAAAGTTGCACAGTGAGATTGTTCCGTGAGTGGTGGCTTTAGCCAGGGAACATTGGATTGGATCTTTGCAATAACAAAGCTCTCTGATCACTCTGACTTAGGGGCGTCTATTTGTCCGCGTGCCTGTGTCGGAAATTTGGGGGGCCTCGACCATCCCCATCATGCGGGGCCCTCCATCCTATCTTCGTTGTCTGTGGCAATCCCGTTTGGGTTGCACAAAAAAACGGGTTACGCAGTGCGTAACCCGTTAGCTTTTTGGGGGTCCGGCCCGTGAACCGGGCCGGCGCGCCACTTACGCCTGAGCGGCCTTGGCCACTTCGGCGGCAAAGTCTTCTTTTTCGACCACAATGCCTTCGCCCACTTCTAGGCGAACAAAACCGGTGATCGTGGCACCGGCTTCTTTTGCGGCGGCTTCGACGGTCAGATCGGGGTTCACCACAAATTGCTGGTTCAGCAAGGTCGATTCGGCGACGAATTTCTTCATGCGACCTTCGATCATCTTTTCGATCACCTGCTCCGGCTTCCCGGATTCGCGGGCGATATCCATCTGAACCTGCTTTTCCTTTTCGACAACCGCCGGGTCCATATCAGCCTCGGACAAGGCCGCCGGGTTTACAGCGGCGATGTGCATGGCAACCTGTTTGCCGATCGCCTCGTCGCCACCGGACAGCGCAACCAGAACGCCGATTTTACCCATGCCATGAGTTGCCGCGTTGTGGACGTAGGACACAACCGTATCCCCGGACAGCTTGGCCATGCGGCGCACCGACATGTTTTCACCGATGGTGGCGATTTTGTCGGTGATCGTGTCTGCGACATTCTTGCCACCCAGATCAGCCGCCAGCAGATACTCGACCGAGCCGACGCCCTGAGCCGCGTAGGTGATTTTGCCAACCATCTCCTGGAAATCGCCGTTCTTTGCCACAAAGTCGGTTTCCGAGTTCACTTCGACAGCGACGCCTTCGCCGCCTTCGACATGCACAGCCACCAGACCTTCAGCTGCGGTCCGGCCCGATTTCTTGGCCGCCTTGGCCAAACCTTTGGTGCGCAGCCAGTCAACGGCTTCGTCCATGTTGCCTTCGGTCTCGGTCAGGGCCTTTTTTGCGTCCATCATGCCTGCGCCTGTCTGATCGCGCAGTTCTTTCACCATTGCTGCTGTGATTGCCATCTTTGGCTCTCCTCAATTCAAACGGAATTGGGGCAGGTCATACCCTGCCCCATATGTCAATTACGTGACGGGCAGCTTACGCTTCGGCAGGTGTTTCCGCCTCGGCCGGGGCGTCTGCTTCTGCGGGCGCGTCTTCGGCAGCGGCTTCTTCGACCGGTGCGTCTTCGAACTCACCCAGATCAACGCCGGCCGCACCCAGTTGTGCCGTCATACCGTCCAGCGCGGCGCGCGCTGCCAGATCGCAGTACAGAGCAATTGCGCGGGCGGCGTCGTCATTGCCGGGGATGATGTAATCCACGCCATCGGGCGAGCAGTTGGTGTCGACAACGGCCACAACCGGGATACCCAGCTTGTTGGCTTCGGCGATGGCCAGTGCTTCTTTCTTGACGTCGATGACGAACAGCAGGTCCGGCACGCCACCCATCTCACGAATACCGCCCAGCGACGCTTGCAGTTTGGACTGGTCACGCTCCATGCCCAGACGCTCTTTCTTGGTCAGACCTTCGGCGCCCGACTCCATCGCTTCGTCGATCTGGTTCAGACGGTTGATCGACTGAGACACGGTTTTCCAGTTGGTCAGTGTGCCGCCCAACCAGCGGTGGTTCATGTAGTACTGGGCAGATTTCTCAGCAGCGTCTGCGATCGGCGGCGCCGCCTGGCGCTTGGTGCCGACAAACAGAACGCGGCCACCTTTGGCCACGGTGTCACGCACCGCCTGCAACGCCTGATCCAGCATCGGAACGGTTTGGGTCAGGTCCATGATGTGGATCCCATTGCGCGAGCCGTAGATAAACGGGCCCATGCGGGGATTCCAACGCTGTGTCTGGTGACCAAAGTGCACGCCAGCTTCCAGCAGCTGACGCATGGTGAACTCGGGCAGAGCCATGCAGTATTTCCTTTTCCGGTTTACGCCTGGGCGGGGGTGAAAGAAGCGGATGCTCCAACCGGCGGGCCAGATAAGGATGTCTCCCTCAAATAGCCCAAACCCCGCCTGCGGGTTTGAATGGCGCGCGTATACGGCAGGTTTTTGACCGGCGCAAGGGCTTTTGGCCCTTATTTTTCTTGCCGCGCCAGAACGTGCGCGTGGCGCACGGCTTTTTCGCAATGCGCGGCAAGCGCTTTTCGGTTCTCAAAGTCTTTGACCCGGGCGGGCGCGTGATAAATCAGCTCAACAGAACCCTGTCTGCGGGCGCCCAACGTCTTGAGCAGATGCGGCCCAAACTCCATATCACCCCACCAGCCATAGAAACGCGCCGGTTGTCCGACAGGCGCATGAAAGACGACCGAGACTGGTTGAACATACATGAAATCCCTCAGCTCGTCTGCGAAGAATGCCGCAAAGAGTGTTGTTTTAAATGGCAAAACCCGCAATCCATCCGTTGATGTGCCTTCGGGGAAAAACAACAGCTTATGCCCTGCTTTGAGGCGGGATTCGAATACGCGCGTCTGCTCTCTGGCTTTCTTGGGGTCCCGTTCGATGAACACTGTTCCCGTAGCGCGGGCCAGCCATCCGATGCCAGGCCATGTCGCAACCTCGGCCTTGGACACAAAGTAAATCCGCTTGCGCGCATTCAACGCAAAGATATCCAGCCAGGATGTGTGATTTGCCACCACCGCGCCGCGTTGATGCATCAATTCACCAGAAGTACGAAACCCCATTCCCAATACCCGGAACGCGTTGCGGCAAACGAATTGAGAGATAAACGGCGTGATCGGTCGGCGCACACCAAACAAGGGGCGTTCAATCATACGAACGGCAAGCAGGATCAAAAGCCCGCCAAACACCAACACGGCCAGCGGCACGCCACGCAACACGACCAGCAGCCACCCCAGCGGGCCAAGATTGATCGGGTCCGGTGCATCCTCACTGTTCCATAGCGGATCGCTCACCTGATCAGGCCCCGCCGTAGATGCGTTTCTGCCGCTCATTCATGCGGTCGGTGTCCAGGATCAGGCAAACATCCGTGGTGTTGAACGCATCATCGATAAAGGCCCCCTCGCCCACAAAGCCACCCAAACGCAGATACGCCTTGATCAGCGCGGGCACCTGCACCATGGCCGCACGACGGTCAAGCTTTTCGGGCGCGACAAGGTTCATGGACTGAAACACATCAGGCTGCGCGCGCACCCGCAGATCGGGTGGGGCAAGGTGGTTGTGGTGTAGCATGGACAAAGGCTGGGCCAATGCGCTCACGTCCGTGCCGTGAAAGCTGGCCACACCAAACAGAACCTCGATCTGACGTTCGGTGACATATGCCGCCAATCCGTTCCAAAGATGGTACATGGCCGTACCGCCGCGATAGTCGGGATGCACGCAGGACCGGCCCAATTCCAACAGCTTGCGGTCACTGTGTTTCAGGACGCTCAGATCATATTCGTCTTCTGAATAAAACTGCCCCAGTTCGGCTGCGCGATCACCCGGCAACAGCCTGTAAACGCCCACAACCTGACCAGTGGTGTCGTCAAACGCAAGCATGTGATCGAAAAATGGATCAAAGCGGTCCTGCTCCAGCCCGGCGTCATGGTCGACCATCGCGCCTCCGCCGCCCAGTTCGCGCACAAACACGTCATACCGAAGACGTTGCGCGGCACGCAGATCATCAGTGTCTCGGGCAAGTCTGACGGTGAAAGAAGGACCCGCGTCCGGCATGGTGTTCCCTTGAGTTGCTGGCCGCTGATATCGCAGATTTCCACGCAATGGCAACACGACCCAATGTCGGCTGGCGCGTTAACCTTTCCTAAACCAGTTTCACGGATCAAAGACCGGCATCAAGGCGATACGCGTTCCGTCGATTACCACTTTTCCCTGCTCGCGGAAGTTCACGGTGATCTTGCCCGCAATGTTGGACTGCACCTGTCCAACGCCCCAATCGGGGAAATCGGGGTGGCGGACAAACATGCCCGGTGCAAGAATAGCATTGAGGTCTGTCATTTTGGGCTCCGGGTCCTGCGGCAGATACAGCAGGAGGTACGCATGGGCGCAACGGACGTCAACCTGGCCGAACTGATCGGCTCTCGGATCTGTCACGATCTGATCAGCCCCATCGGGGCCATCACCAACGGACTGGAATTGTTGGACATAGTCGGCGCGGTCCAGGGCCCCGAGATGGAGCTGATTTCAGGCAGTGTCGGCAGCGCCGGGGCACGTATCCGGTTCTTCCGTGTGGCGTTCGGCGGGGCAAGTGATCACCCGCTGGGCCGGACCGAAGTTGCTGGTCTGCTGAAAGACATCGAACGGGACGGGCGAATTCAGGTCAACTGGAACGTGACCGAGGCTGTGCCGCGCAATCAGGTCAAGCTGGCCTTTTTGGCATTGATGTGCTGCGAAAGTGCCATGCCGATGGGCGGTCAAGTCGACATTTCACAACACGGTAACAACTGGAACGTCTCTGGTACCGCCGACAAGATGAACATTGATGGCACCCTTTGGAAAAACGTGGCGACCGGTCGGTTCACGACCAGCATTTCGCCAGCGCAGGTGCAGTTCGCCCTGCTTGCGGATACGGCAGCGTCAATGGGGCGGCGGATTGGCGTGGAAACCACCGCAACCCGCGTTGCCCTGAAATTTTAGGGCAGCGCCCCTAGTTGCGTGTCGTGCCGTCACCACGCACCAGATATTGAAAACTGGTCAGTTGTGCAGCACCCACCGGCCCGCGCGCATGCATCTTGCCGGTTGCAATCCCGATTTCAGCACCCATGCCGAATTCACCTCCATCGGCAAACTGGGTCGAGGCATTGTGCATCAGAATGGCGCTGTCGAGCCGATCAAAGAAATGGCCGGCCGCCGCGTTATCTTCGGTCATGATGCAATCCGTGTGGTTCGATCCGAACTGCTGAATATGCGCAACGGCCGCGTCTATATCCGCCACAGGTTTGGCGGCGATCACGCTGTCCAGAAACTCTTTGCCCCAATCATCGGCAGTGGCCGCCACGGTGCCCTTGATGGCCAGCGTGCCTTGGGCGTGAACTTCGACATTCGCGGCCAACAGGGCTGCGATCACCTCGCGCCCAAGGGTTTCGGCGACATCCTGATGGATCAGCAAACATTCAGCCGCACCACATATACCCGTGCGGCGGGTTTTGGCATTCAGAACCACCTCAAGAGTTTTCCGAGGGTCCGCCGCCTTGTCGACATAGATATGCACGATGCCTTCCAGATGAGCAAAAACCGGCACGCGCGCTTCTTGCTGAACCAGTCCGACCAGTCCTTTGCCGCCACGCGGGACAATAACGTCAACATAATCGGTCATCGTCAGCAATTCCTGCACTGCGGCCCGGTCGCGGGTCGGAACAAGCTGAATGGCCTCTTCGGGCAGACCGGCAGCTTTTAGTCCTTCAACCAGACAGGCGTGAATGGCCGTGGACGAATGAAAGCTTTCTGATCCGCCGCGCAGTATCACCGCATTGCCGGATTTCAGACACAGCGCACCCGCATCGGCCGTCACATTCGGGCGGCTTTCATAAATCACGCCGATCACCCCCAAAGGCGTGCGCACACGCTGGATATTCAGACCCGAGGGCATATCCCATTCTGTCAGAACCTCACCCACAGGATCACTTTGATCAGCCACCGTGCGCAATCCATCCACCATACCCTGAATGCGACTTTCATCCAGCATCAGGCGGTCCATCATGGCGGGGCTCAGACCCTTTTGCCGACCAAATTCCAGATCCTTTTTGTTTGCTTCGATGATCCGCGCACGGTTGGTCCAGACGGCCTCGGCAGCGGCGATCAGGGCGGCATGCTTGCGTTCGGCGCTGGCAAAGGCCAGATCGCGGGCGGCGTCCTTGGCACGCTGACCCAGATCAGCCATCAGGGCGGGGATGTTATCTTGGTCTTTCATTGCATGTGCCTTTCTGGTCGATTCTGTCGTCTAACTCTGTGGGATCACAGGGCCAGATCATCACGATGTATCAATGCGGCACGACCGGGATACCCCAGCGTGTCTTCTATTTCCGAGGATTTCCGCCCTTTGATCGCGGCAGCCTCTTGCGCGGTATAGCGGCTGATACCCTGTGCCAGCCGCCGCGCATGCGGGTCCAGGATAGCCACCGGATCGCCGCGACCAAAATCTCCGCTGACCGCGACAATTCCGGCAGGCAACAGGCTTTTGCCATTTGCCAACGCTTTTGCAGCCCCCGCGTCAATTGTGATCTCGCCTCGCGGTTTCATGGCCGAAATCCAGCGTTTGCGGGCGGCATGCGGGTCCAGCGTGGCTGTAAACCACGTGCAGTTTGCCCCGTTTTCAAGCGATTTCAGAGGATTGAGGGGCGATCCTTCGGTAATTGCCATATCACAGCCGGCGGCGGTTGCCATCTTGGCGGCCAGCAATTTGGTCTTCATGCCTCCCTTGGACAGGCCCGACCCGGCATCGCCTGCCATCGCTTCGATTTCCGGAGTGATCTTCTGAATGGTGTCGTAACGCGTAGCTGACGCATCGTCGTTTGGATTGCCGGAATAAAACCCGTCGACATCCGACAGCAGGATCAGTTGATCCGCCCCGACCGTTACGGCGATCTGGGCCGCCAGCCGGTCATTGTCACCGTACCGGATTTCGTCCGTGGCGACGGTGTCGTTTTCATTCACGATGGGCACCACGCCCAAGCCCAGCAGGGTTTCCAATGTTGCGCGCGAATTCAGGTAACGCCGCCGATCTTCGCTGTCTTCCAAAGTGACCAGAACCTGCGCGGTAGTGATCGCATAGGGTGTCAGCGCCTCTTCATAAGCGCGTGCCAACCGGATTTGTCCAACCGCCGCCGCAGCCTGCGACTTTTCCAAGGGCAAATCCACCGATGCCAGCCCCAGAACGCCGCGCCCCAAAGCGATTGAGCCCGAGGACACCAGAATGACATCGGTGCCCTGCCCTTTTAACCAGGCCACGTCCTGCGCCAGGGATTTCAGCCAGTCAGAGCGCAGCAAACCGGAGTGTCGGTCCACCAGCAAAGCAGATCCGATCTTGACCACCAATCGGCGGGCGGCGGTCAGGGTTGCCACGGCTGAGCCTCCTCAACAGGCTTTTGGCGCAAGCGGTTTTCGTCAATCTGTGCTCTCAGCGCCCGCAACACCTCGGTCACGCCAAGATGCGCCACGCCTGACATCGTCATAACCGGACCGCCGACGGCCTCTTGCAGTTCGGCTTTGATCAAATCACGCTCCTCATCGTCCAGCGCGTCGATCTTGTTCAACACGGTGAGGCGCGGCTTTTCCGCCAGCTCTCCACCATAGGCTTCGAGTTCGGTGATGATCGTGTGGTAATCCTCGACCACGGTTTCCGAGGTGCCATCAACCAAGTGTAACAGTACCGCACAGCGTTCGACATGGCCCAAAAACCGGTCTCCGATCCCGCGTCCTTCATGGGCGCCTTCGATCAGGCCGGGGATGTCGGCCACCACAAATTCAACGTTATCAACACCCACCACACCCAGATTCGGGTGCAGCGTGGTGAACGGATAATCCGCAATCTTCGGGCGCGCGTTCGAAGTGGCCGCCAGAAAGGTCGACTTGCCCGCATTGGGCATGCCCAGCAGGCCCACATCCGCGATCAGTTTCAGCCGCAGCCAGATGGTGCGATCAATCCCCGCCTGCCCCGGATTGGCACGACGCGGGGCCTGATTGGTCGCGGACTTAAAGTGCAGATTGCCGAACCCGCCATTACCACCTTTGGCCAGCAGAAACCGCTGGCCAACCTCGGTCAGATCGCAAATGACGGTTTCTTCGTCCTCGTCCAGAATTTCGGTCCCGACGGGTACGCGCAGGATGATGTCATCGCCATCCTTGCCGGTGCGCTGCTGGCCGCGTCCAGGCTGGCCGTTCTTGGCAAAGAAGTGCTGCTGGTAGCGAAAGTCGATCAGGGTGTTCAGCCCGTCCACAACTTCGGCCCAGACTGTGCCGCCCTTACCGCCGTCCCCGCCATCAGGTCCGCCATATTCGATGTATTTTTCACGTCGGAAACTGACGCAGCCGCCACCTCCGGCCCCGGACCGGATGTAGACCTTTGCAAGATCGAGAAATTTCATGTCTGTCCCCTACTGCAAAGGCCCCATCGGCCACAAGTCAGAGTTTCTTGCTGTACGTCCATGTGGGCACGTTCGCGTCCCGCGCCACCGAATAGCTTTCTGCGTCACCCAGATACTGAAACCCGCAATGGGTCAGAACCCGTGCCGAGGCCGGATTGTCCTGAAAGACGCTGGCGAACATGGTCGCGTTTTCCAGCGGATTTGCCAAAACCAGCGCTTCGACCGCCAAAGATGCGATACCAGTGTTCCAGTAAACCGGTGCAACCCAATACCCGACCTCGGATTGGTTGCGATCCAGTCGCTGTAACGAAATCAGACCGATGAGTTCGGGGCCACCGTCCTTGGTTGCGTCCAGAGCCCAGACATCTTCGTCGCGGTCCTCGGCCATCGAACGGGTAACAAACGCCTCGGTCGATCCCGGCGGCAAAGGGTGCGGAACCGTTGTCGTCATCCGTGCCACACGTTCATCGCCTGCATAATATTCGATGAGACCCATATCAGAGCGGCGCAGGGGGCGCAGGTCGAACCGCTCGGTTTCAATGACCGGCTGATTTATGATTGCCTCAAGTTTCATGACTGCGTTCCTCCTCCGAACAACACAAAAACTACGGACGCAACAGTGAGACTCGCTAACGTCCACATCAGATATTTTTCCGCAGGCCGACCTTCAACCACATGGGCGATCCGATCCCCTGCAAACGTCCAGATCGGGTGCAAAATGATCTGGCAAAACAACAAACAAAGAGCGATCGTGAGCGTGGCCTGAAAGCTTGGCGTGCCTGCCGCGACAAAGCCAGTGAACCCTGCAATGATCATAGCCCAGGCCTTGGGGTTCAGCGGATGCACGATGAGCCCGGACACGAAGCCTGGCGCCTGCCCGTCAGCCGGTGCGCGCGACAGCCGAAGATTGGCGATCTTCCAGGCCAGCCAGCAGATATAGGCGGCCGAGGCATATTTCAGCACTTCGAACACCAAAGGCGCCTGTTCAGCCATTTGCATCAGACCAAAGCCCACCGGCCAAATAATCAGTTGCTTGCCCAGAATGACCCCGCCCACAAAGGGCAAAGCTGCGCGAAATCCATAGCGCGCACCGGTTCCCATCAGCACCATATTGGCCGGTCCCGGCGTGCCCACCTGAGAGGCGGCAAAAATTAAAAAGGACCCTGCGGCGACGCTCATTGCAAGACCTCCCAGCGGTCGTACGGCAGCAGCACTTTTTGCAGGACGTGCTCTTCTCCGGTCGCGACACAGATTGCCTTGGTGATGCGATCAGCCACAAACCCCAGCTTGGTCAACACATTACGGGATGCAGCGTTACTCAGGAAATATCCGCTTTGGATGTGTTCACGATCACTCACGAAGTGTCGGGCCACAACAGCACGGGCAGCCTCGGTCGCGATCCCCTTGCCCCAATGGTCTGGCGCAAGCCAGTAGCCCAGTTCTTTTTCAATACCGACACACCCGACCAACTTATCGTCGAGGAAAATCAAAAATGTACGTCCAGAGACGTCTTCGTGACGAGAGATAAACGCCTCAGCGTCGGATTGCTCATAGGGGAACGGAACACGCGTCAGCCAGCGCGACACATCAAGATCGTTGATACAACGCGCAATAGCTTTGGCATCACCCGCATTCGGGCGACGCAACACCAAACGTTCTGTTCTTATGACTTCGGTCATCTGACCGCTCCTGAAAACGAAAAAGGGGACCGGCACTTTCTGCCGGTCCCCCATGAATTTTTTGTTAACCTTCTGGGTCTCGGCTTACTCTGCGGCCTCCGCCACTGGCAGGACCGAAATAAACGTGCGGTTTTTCAGTCCCTTGTGGAACTTTACGGCGCCATCGGTGGTTGCAAAGATTGTGTGGTCTTTGCCCATGCCCACGCCTTCGCCCGGCCAGAACTTGGTGCCGCGCTGACGTACGATGATGTTGCCTGCGATGGCTGCCTGGCCACCATACAGTTTCACGCCAAGGCGGCGACCCGCTGAGTCGCGACCGTTACGGGAGGAACCGCCAGCTTTTTTATGTGCCATTCT